>CAZWME010000022.1:3643-18370 GCA_964634515.1 uncultured Pirellulales bacterium
TCATTCATCATCAGGACCGACTCATACGGAAAACGCCCGACGGCGGTTTCCCCCGAAAGCATAACGAAGTCGGTACCATCGATAATTGCGTTTGCGACGTCGGTAACCTCGGCACGCGTCGGCTTGATGTGTTCGGTCATGTGTTCCAGCATCTGCGTGGCTGTAATTACGAACTTTCCCGCCGCGTTGGATTTTTTTATGATGCGCTTTTGGATGATGGGGACTTTCTGAATCGGGACAGCAACGCCCATATCGCCGCGAGCTATCATTATTCCATCCGCGGCATCAATTATCTCATCAATATTATCTATCGCCTGCCTGCTTTCTATTTTTGCCACTATTTGACAATCGGGCAATCCAGGTTTTATCAGTGAGGCGGCCCGCAGAACATCATTTTCATCCCGCACAAATGACAAAGCAATATAGTCAACGCCGTATTTTATACCGAACTCAATGTCCTTTTTGTCCTTTGTGGTTATCCCTTCGAATTCAAGATCCACATCGGGAATATTTATGCCTTTTCTTTCCTTAAGGATACCGCCCTCGACAACCACCGCTTTTATGCTGTTTGCCGAGATGCTCTTTACACGCAGGACCAGATTCCCATCGTCAATATATATAAGTGTCCCTTCTCGTATCCTGTTCAAATCACCTTTGTAGTCAAATGGTATGGTTCGCGGCCCGCATGCTTCGGCATCGTTGGTCAGCCAGACTACCGTGCGGTTCTTTAATAATCTGGTATTAGCACCTTTGAATCGCCCGATTCTGATTCGAAAACCCGCCAGGTCCTGCATTATTCGAATGTGACGTCTGTATTTACTGTTGAGCTTCCTAACAAGATTTATTGCCTCGAGATGTTTGTCATAACTGCCGTGGGAAAAATTCAGTCTGACTACATCCAGACCGGCCGTGAACATTTTGCGGAGGACAGTATAGTTGTTGCTGGCCGGGCCTAACGTTGCGATTATTTGCGTTTTGGGCATTCCATCAAGTTCCGATTAGTCTAAAATTCGTCTCTGAGTTTGTAATATAGGCACTATAGATAATGATTTGTCAACAAGCAAACGCCAGACTTGACCGAAAAATATCTAACAACCGCCCCTTAACTGCCAACTCGGCCCGTCGAAGCTGCGCCGGAGCAGGCCGGCCATTGTTGGACATTGCAGTACTCAGGCTTGGATAACAAACACGCCGTTTTATTCACAGAAGAACCGGAACACAGAGATTATCAGCACTTCTGGCTGTACGATGGCAGTGAGTGCACATATACTTCACATCTTCGACCAAAGCCTTGTATTCCTGCTCATTAGTTAGATGAAAGCCTTGAGATCTGATGTAGCACAGGTGCTGATTATGCAGTTCCGAGTCACATGTCGAATTACTTTTTAAAGCTTCCTGAAGCATGATGAATGTCTCCTTACTAATAAATTCTAAGTCAAAGACCTATACGACATCGTCTGTGGAGAAGTTCATACCTGCTTTTCATAGAAAATATTTTAATATCCGCCCCCGGCTTACCAGGAGTCGTTCAATACCGCAGGGATGACTGAGGGCATCGTGTTTACGCTCTACTCGAAAATGAGCGTGCCGAATTTTTCGAACTCGTGAAAACTGCCTCCGACCCTGGCCCAGTCCCAGCTTGTGCTTTCATCATCATCGTAATCAACACGATAGAAATTGGCTCGCCACCGCGTTCCCGGCTGTGGGGGAACATTTTGCAGAGGTTTGAGTAAATCGTACGGCACATAAACCTCGGCCTTCCAGCCTGATATTCGGGCGCCTGATCGCTTCGGGCCGCCGACAGTCGTCGTGGCCGTTTGCGTTTTTCGTTCGCCATCGTAATGCCAGGGTCGCCAGCCGAGGAAATCGCCGCCGAAATTCGGGATGAGAATCGGTAGCTCGAAACCAAGCGGGGAAATCTCATATTCGAAGTAAACAGGGTACCGCTCGTCCGGCCACAGGAAAAACTCAAACACATCTTCATTCCACAAATCGAGAAAGTCCTCCTTCATCGTGGCGGTGACCTTACGATCTTCGGCCTCCATTAACACGTACAATCCGGTCTCCGAGTAGAGCATCTTTACCCGGGTCTTATACTTATGACCATCGCTGGCACGCAGGTTCAGAGGTTCCCAGGCGGTCTTCTTCCAGGCGGATGCATCGCCCCGGCCGTTTACGACAAAATCTTCGGTCCGCCGGATCCGCAGTATTTTGGCAGACGGTTCTCGCGAAACGGTCTGCCGTCCGAAGAATATTCGCTCGGCGTTCTTGTGATATATCTTCTCCAGCACATCTTCCGGAAGGAACAGCCCATAGATCATCCAGAAACCTTGTCTCTGGTGCCCTCCCGCGCAGTCGAAATACTCATCATCGGTTTCCAGAAAGCGGTAATATATCCGATATGCATCTCGGCGGGGTGTCGTATCGGTCCCGAACATTATTCGGTCCTGATACTTCAGGAGAAACTTCCGTGCCGAGTAGGGTTGCCTGCCCAGTTCTGAAATCCGCGCGTCGATGTCGATATACATGTTGGGATACTTTTCAAGCCATGTCCCTACCGTGTCAACGTCTTCGGGATTGTTGCCAAAGTGGGCGCAAATGAACGTGGTTTTCGGGTGTCTGGCGATAGCACGATTTCGCTGCATTAGGATTTCATCACGGGAAGGAAACCGCTCACCGTAAAACAGCCAGTTCGGATGTTCGTTTAGCTCGTGCCAGCGCTCGTTAAAGCGATCCAGCGGAGTGAAGAAAGCCGCTGGGTCGGAAACGTGAATCATCACGGGCCGATTATATCGGGCACACATTTGCCAGACAGGATCCAGCTTGGGATCGTCAACTCCCATGAGTTTGCCGTTTCGATAGCGGTAGGACAGACCGAGCGACTTGTGGAATTTCAATCCCTTTGCACCTGCCTTGAAGCTTTCTTCAAGTCGCCTTGCCTCGCGCCGACCCCAGTTCTTGTCGTCGATTCCGTCGAAATTCAATAGCGCAAAAGTCAGGAAGCGCCCTGGATAGGCCTCATCCAGCGCCGATAGCGTCTCCTTCAACCGTTCGCCCCACCCACCGTCGAGGTTGACGACCCTGCGAACACCGGCGGCGTCCATCTCGGCAAGATAATCCCTAACGCGGTCGGCTGTGAGGTGGTCCCTGCCTCCGCCCAAATGATTGTGAACATCAAATACTGGGTACGCAGGCTTTTCGACCACGCTCTCTTCCGTTTTGAGCATCGATCGGGGCTGCCAGTCACGAAGCTTGAGTTCACGAATATCACCGGACTGCCCGGCAAATACCAATGAACCAAAACCTGCCGTTAAGGTCAGAACTAATCCCACAAATAGACGCATTTTCATGATGATTCCTCCTAATTATCTCATTTTACGGATACGAACCTCGATTGCCTTGGAGTCTTTCAACAAATTAACAAGTTTATTCGGGTCTGTTTGCCCGTAATGATAGGGGTACACGATTTTGGGCTTAAAAGCCTTTGCCGCATCGGCTACCATCTCCGGCGTCATCGTGTAGGGCAGGTTCATCGGCAAAAATGCAATATCGATTTCCTTTAGTCTTTTCATCTCCGGTATGTTCTCTGTATCGCCCGCCACATACACCCTCTTATCACCAAAAGTAATCACATAACCGTTACCTGCTCCCTTGGGATGAAATGGCATCCCGGTGGATCGCTTATGCACAATATTGTATGCAGGTAGGGCCTCGATTTTCAGTCCCTGAATATTCCGTACATCATCGTTCTGCATGACAATACCACCGGTCACTCTTTCGGCGCAGGCTTTAGTCAATACAATTTTCGTCTCTTCTTTTCGGATAATATTAATGGCCTTGGAATCAAGATGGTCGCCGTGTTCGTGGGTGATTAAAATAAAATCGGCCTTCGGCATTTTGGTATAGTCAGCCTCTCTGCTCACAGGGTCCACATGAATGCATTTACCTTTGAAATCAAACATCAATGTCCCATGTCCGATGAAAGTTATCTTCAGCTCGCCGGCACTGGTGTGGATAGTATCTTGTTCGAATCCCAACTCTGTCACAGACTGCTGCTGCTCAACGCCCGAGACTCGCATGCGAACCGAATAGAGCGATGTCCGAGCTGTGATAAATAGTGTGCTTTTGTCCTTTCCTCCGAAACAAACATTGGCCGGCCCCTCAGGGACCTTAATCACTTCAATCTTCTCACCATTTTTATTGTAAACCGCCACTGCCCCCCTCGTCAGGTAAACATTGCCCTGATTATCTATGGTCATCCCGTCCGAACCTTCCGGGGCAAAAAGCTTCTTATTCGACAACGTTCCATCTTTATTGATAGTATATCTAAAAGTCTTGCCCCCGCCATGGTCCGTAACGTAAAGAATCTTACCGTCAGGAGTCCCTATCACTCCATTTGGCCTGACCATGTCGTCAATCACCCGCTTGATTTCTTTACCCTCGGGCGGCAGATAATAGACATGCTCACCATCCTGCTGCATATTATCTCTGCGCCCATAGCGAGGGTCGGTAAAATAAATCCCGCCTTTCGGGTCAATCCACAAATCATTAAGACTGTTGAGTTGTTTACCCTGATACTCCTCGGCCAAAACTTCAACTTTACCCTGCGGACTAATGGAAACTAATCTGCGCCCACCTCCTTCACATGTCAGCAGATTGCCGCTTTTGTCAAAGAAAAGGCCGTTAGCTCCGCCTGAATTTTTCCGAAATATCGTCAGCTTGCCATCCAGCGACCACTTGTGAATTCGATTATTGGGGATGTCTGTGAAGAAGATATTCCCAGCGGCGTCGGAGGCCGGCCCTTCTGTGAAACTAAAACCACCGGTAAGTTTTATTACCTGCGCACCGGGTGCTACTACACTTTGTTTTTCGCCGCAATAGCCTGTTACCGCCGCTAACAATACAAACACCGTCAAACCGTACAATTTTCTCTTCATTTGAGTACCCTTTCATTTATTAAACAAACTTGCCAATTTATCATCCGTAGTCTATTTAGTTGGTTTTGCTAATTTTGGTGTAATTTCAAACATATCACTGTCCAGGTCAATAGTGACCTGTGTTCCATCGGCGAAAGTGGTCCGCTGTTTTCGACGGGACTCATCCAAAAATTCGTGATTTGTCATTTCCGACAAGCCCACTCGTTCATGCAAAGCCGACATCGTACGCACACGACCCAATTCTTTTTCTGACGGATTGAGCGAAAGATAAGGAAGACCCGCATTGGCAAGGCCATGTAAATATCCGAGGTCTTTTTCAGGAATCCCCCAGGCACCTTTTCCCAGCGACCAGGGCAGCAGGAGTGCATCGTGATATACGAGGTTAAAGAGCGGCACAGGTATTCCCATCGCCGGGCCGCGTCCGGGGTTCGGCACCAAAGCGTAAGGACCGTGATGAACCAGATCAATATGTGGTATAGCCCAGTCGGCAGGCTCTTCAGAGCTTACAACGCCTCCGTTTGAACGGATGAAATCCAGACACCTCCCCCGATATTTCAGACATTCAATCCGGCTGACAGGGTGCTCCGGATTGTAACATTCATCTGGAGGCACAACAGCAAAAACATCAAGATACGCCCCGCGTACTTTTACACCGTGACTGAGAAGAGACAGGTAATTCTTTTTAACGTGCCCCAATGCCAGTGAAGAGCACAGGATAGACTGTTTGCCGCCATACCATGTACTGCCATAATGGCGATTTCCTTTTCTGTCGAGGATAGTGTGACGCTCATCATACGATTTTGCATCAAGATAATAGTCTCTGTATTGGTCGTGGATTGCAAAAACATAACCTATCTTCTCACAGGTATCGGCTAAATTCTTCATGCCTTCCCAGCCGCCCGCTTCAGGACAGGGAGGGATGATATCAGGATGCAGATTGTCATAACCTCGAAACCCCCATCCATCCAGATGTACATAGGCACGCTTTACCCCTTTATTGGACAATCGGCGAAGCTGCTTGGCGCGCTCTTCAAAGCTGACAAGTCGATGATTTTTTTCCGGATCATCTTTATTATAATAGCTGGATTCAGGCTGGATATGATAAAGGATGCTGGTATGTATCACCGGTGAGCCGATTAGTTTCCCGACAAGAGGATTTCTCGCAATTTTCTCTTTGAGAGAAACAAAATGGCCTGTTTGGCGCACATAACGGCGATATCGCTTGGCCAGATCAACATAGTTGGCATTTTCAAAAAAACAGATTCTGACTCGTCGCGGATACGCCAGTCTCCCCAGAGAGTGAATCCACCGTATTTCTATTTTAGTCGGACCTCCGGCTGGATGCCTGAAACGACACCCGCCGTCTTCCGGTGTTTCAAGCAAAAAGAGCATTGCGGAATTGTCTTGTTGATGGCCCCACCACGGCATGTATAACCCGCGCCCATAAGTAACAGTATTATACAGCCAGACCTTCTTAGGCCAATCCTTCGCAAGCAGCATACCCTGCATAAAGGGAACCACCGTATGATCAAAGCAATCGTCAGCCACGGCCTGAGGCCAGAAACATTCCAGAACTGTTGTAGTTTTCTCGGCAGCAATTAATTCACAAACAAGCTCTTCATCCTCTCCTTCGAGGCAGATAAAAAGCTGGATTCGAACATCTAACTTTTTATCTTTAGAGGCAAAGTCTTCCAAAGCAATTTTAATTCCGCTTTTGAAGCCCGTCTTGTATGACGAGATTTCCTTTTTACCGGCATCGGCAAGGCGCAGCAACAATCGCGCTCCTGCATTCTCAACGATAAGGTCGCCGGAAAACGATGGTATCATCGACCATTTTTGACTGGGAGCATGTACTGTCATTTGCAAATCAGAGGGATTTACTTCTATTCGATTTTTCAGCCCTTTGATAATCCATTTTCCCTCTTCCTGATGTACTTGAACTTTCGGACTGCCCCAATTGTCTTGCTGAGCCGCCATTGTAGTCGAGCCTGAAAGGAAAAAGAAAATAGAAATAGCGAATAATAGCCTGATTAAAAGAGAGAACGCTTTTTTCTGCCTTTTATTTACCATAAAACCATATCTCCAAAAACATGCAAATGAATCGCTACTTATCTTAGCAACCGCCGCAATCGGTCAAGCAATTGCGTGCCTAATCTGGAACGTGCCAATTCACCGGAACCGCGAAGGCGGACCTTTCGGCTTTCCATACGACCATCAGATAATTTGAAAGCGGCGTTTACATAAGCAATCCCGTTTTCATCTCGCCATGCCTGGCCGACTGCTATAGCCAATTGGCTATCAGCCACATCGGCCGTTGCTCTTGCCAGTTGCTCTATCTCTTGGATACGGGATGTGCCGTCAGTCTTGTTTGCACTTCGCACACCAAGCAGGCGACACAATTTCTCCATAGTCGGCGCAATGTATGCCCCGACTAATACCCTGTGCTCACTGTCGGCTTTACTCATTGCCGCAGCCAGACTGCCGCCGCTGCCTACTTCCGCCAGCGACAGCGTTGCGCCGTGCTCTTCCAGCAGTTGGATAACATGTTCCTCCAACGACGTCTCATCCTCGGCATATGCATTATCACCGAGGTGCTTCAGTATCTTTCGTTTCAACTTCTTTAGCCGTTCTCTATCCTGTGGTGTATCGTTTGGAAGCGAAAAGGTAAAATCCACCCGGCTGCCCTGGAATTGCGAGGAAACTGTAATGTCGGATGCCAGCGGCACATGGTCTCTTAACGTCTGGGAAATCTGGGACTGGCCAAGGCCCACGAACCGCAAGGTTATTGAACACCCGGGTAGTCGTGTTCCAAAACGCTGCTTGAGATACGGCACTAATTCATCGTTGACCATGGCCTGCAATTCACGCGGCGGGCCCGGCAGAGCTACAATAACAGACCTTGCTGATTCGAAAACCAGTCCAAGAGCTGTTCCGTTGGAATTCTTTAGATATGTGCCGAGCGTTGGCACCTGTGTCTGCCGGCGCAGGTTCGAGCGGAGCCGAGCAGGTGATACACGGAAACGCTGCGCCATCTTCTCCAGCACATCCGGGTCCTCTTTTAATGTGATTGCCGTAAATTCACTGAGCGCTTCACGCGTAATGTCATTCTCTGTTGGACCAAGACCTCCCGTAACTATAACCAGGGCCGCTTTGTCTGTAGCGTAGCGAAGCGCCTCTTGTAAGTCGGCCTGTTTGTCATCGACACTCATCGAGCCGACACATTCCAGGCCTAACGGACGCAGAGTCCGTGTGAGATAGTAGGTATGACCATCCGGATATACACCCGATAGCAGCTCCCCGCCGGTAACTATAATCATGTATTTGGTGGACTGACCGGTTGAAGACTTAACGAACCGGCTAATCCAGTAACTTGTACGATCCAGGTAGTACTCGGGATAATGAGGTGTATAGTCGCGATATTTAAAATCCGCAATCTCTTTGGGAACTGCCGGTTCGATTTGGCTGCCCTCATGCCATTCGTTAAAGCTGGTGATACCGACGACTGGCGGGTCGGCATCTATGGCGGCTGCAAATTCACGGTCGTAATAAGCACCGTTCAGGCGATCTCTGGTATTAACATTGTTCCACGGACGAATACGCAGGTCAATGTAACCCGGGCCGACAGAGGGAATAAACAGCTTGTTGTTTTGCTTCGCCCATTCGGCAAGCACAGGCCAGTTTTTGATAGTGGAGCCGTAGGTAAAGCCGTCGGTTGCGAAATAGCTGTAGTAGCCGTCGAAGTTTCCTTCCGTCATAAAAGCCTGTTCGTGCTCTTTCACCCACAGCCCGATGACGACAGAATCATATCTGGTATTTCGTATAGTCCGGGCGCCATTTGGTGAAAGAATTGTCTTCCATTGCCCGGCCGGTGTGAGGTAGGAGTCATAGACATAGAACATCGGACGCGGATTGTCTTTTCCATGGCGATAGAAGGCCGGGTGCGAGCCGTATTTATCTATGATATAGACAATGGCGTCACGGGTAGTCTGAGCGTTTCGGCCGCCAAAAGGCTCGATATGAAAACACACCTTGATATCATGTGTCGCAGCAGCGTCGAGCAGCCGTGGAACAGCCTTGTCCGTATAGGAGTCTTTGCCCCACCAGGATGAGCAGATTACGCCCACCTGCGCCCGGCGAAGCATTTGCATGTGGGAATTCAGATCATCATCACTGTTGGAGCTGTAACAACCGAGTTTCGGATAGAAATCAGCGCCGATGTCACCTCCACCAGGATAGTTCTTCGGTTCACCCTTTCTTACAGATTGCTGATGGTTCCAGTGAGAGTAGAAATTGTCGGTCTGGGGATTACCGTACCACGGGTAGTAAAAGGTATGAACATCATAGTTTGGATGTGGTTCACCGGCTTTAATACCGGCTTGCACGGGGCCGAAATAAATGCTCAAAACAATTGCAAGCGAGACTGCCAGCCGAATCTTTGATTGTTGTTCCATCACGCTTTAGCTCCTTGATTCGTCGTTGAAGTTGCTGAATTCTGCGTCCACTATTCTACACTATTTCGGCGCTGTGTCCATGTGCAACTTCATTTATTGAGTAATGTTTAAATGAAATAGGGTTTACACGCTTGCCGGAGAATATAAATGGGCTTTTGCTCATATTTCAGTGGATTTTTTTATAAAACCGCAATAAATTTAGATGTTGGATCGTCTGTTTTCGTAAGGGAAAGGTCTGGATATATAAATGTATAGACAAGGGCGAGTCCACAGTGGTATTCTTTTGCCGGAGTTGAGGTTTATTGTTAGCTTCTCACCAGAAAACGAAAGGGGTTTATCTTGAATAAATTAACTTTGTCGAAGACCTTACTGGCGCTCTGTGCGATTTTTATTTATTCAGACCTTCTTGAAGCGCACAATTGGCCCGGCTTCAGAGGCGACGGGCAGGGCATCTCATCTGAGACGAACCTACCCCTGAAATGGAGTGATGATGAGGGCATCAAGTGGAAGACCCCCATACCCGGCGCCGGTCACTCTTCGCCGATTATCTGGGAAAACCGCGTCTTTGTCACAACCGCCGTCGCAGATGATCCAAACGTACAAACGTTTCGAGGCGGCATGTATTTTGGGGGCGACCGCAGAAAACCCGACGATTCGGAATATACATATAACTTAATCTGCCTCGATGCCGAAAACGGAAACATCCTTTGGGACGAAGCCATTATAAAGCAGCGACCAAAGACACGCCGCCATTCGAAGAACACCTATGCCTCCGAAACACCTCTAACAGACGGAAAGTACGTCTTTGCCTCATTTGGTTCGGCGGGACTGTATTGTGTGGATTTTGACGGCAACCTGATATGGCAGCGAGACCTCGGGCTTATGCCCAGGCGAGCCGGCTGGGGAACGGCCGCTTCGCCCATCCTGTTCCGGAACACTGTCATTGTCAATTGCGACAGCGACAGTGACGATGAATCCTATATTACAGCACTCGACAAAACCACCGGTGAACCTCTCTGGCGTACCAAAAGAAATGAAAAAGCATCCTGGTCAACTCCCTTTTTGTTTCGGTCCGGCGACCGCACAATCGTCGTCACCAACGCCATGCGAAGAATGCGGGGTTATGACGCCTCCACGGGAAAACTCCTTTGGCAGTGCGCCGGTGGCTCGATGATAACAATTCCGTCCCCTGTCGCCACCCAGGAACTGGTGTTTTTATCATCCGGGCATAACTTGTTCAGGCGACAGCCAATCGTTGCCGTCCGCCCTGATGCCTCGGGTGATATCACCCCGGATAAAGGGCAATCTTCGAGTCATGGTGTAGCCTGGATGCATCCCAGGGGCGGCCCATACACAACATCGCCGATTGCTCTGGGAGACTATCTCTATATACCCATTGACAAAGGATATTTGACCTGCTATGAAGCCCTTACGGGCAAGACGGTGTACGAAAAGCAAAAGCTCGGCGACCGCAACACGATCACAGCTTCACCGATAGCCGGAGATGGCAGGATTTACATCCAGGCTGAAAACGGTGAGTGTTACATCATCAAACCTGGCCCGGACTTCGAAATCCTCGCTGTAAACAAGCTCGATGAGGTCTTCTGCGCTTCTCCGGCCGTATCAGCGGGAAGGCTCTTTCTTCGTGGTCGTAAACACCTCTATTGTATTGGAAAATGATGTTTTCTTATGATGGATTCCGGGTCATTGAAAACCGGAATGGATTAGGCTGTAACAGGCGAATCCGCAGCGATATTCTATTGACGTGGAGGCAACTCAGTCTATACAGAGGTTACTATGAAAAAAGCAATTCAATTGAGTGCGGCTATGGTCTGTGTAATCCTGATATGCGCAAGTTGCTTGTTCGCGCAGGATTGGCCTAAGTGGCGCGGACCGAACCGCGATGGTAGAGTCGGATGGTTCAAAACACTCCGCCAATGGCCGAATCAGCTTACGCAAAGTGGAAAAAGGGCCTTCTAATAGTAAAAATATTCCACATAAGCTAAATATTGATAGTAAAAAAAGAAAAATTTGCTTTATTTTGCGATTATACACCCGTTAAACGGATAAATTCTGTTTCTCACAAAATTATTTGCAATAATTGGACTTTTATTGGTATAATTATGCACAGCGAAAGAAAGCGGCAGAATGTCGATTGTTTATATAACTGTAATATTTCTGTCTTGCGGTTTTGAATACCTTTTGAGAGGAACAGAACCCCTATGGCGTTACCGGAAACAAGTACATACCGAAATAATGTAGGTACCGCAACCGAGGTTTTTACTGAATACAGAGATTTTATTCATATGGTGATCTGTTCACAGGTTAAGAATAAATCTCACGCGGATGACCTGTTCCAGGATTTCTTTCTTTCTCTTGTTTCTAAACCCATACCTCAGAATGTCAAAAATATAAAAAGCTATCTCTATAGGGCTATAAGCAACGATATCGTCGATACTCAACGCCAGGCGGAAAGACAAAAAGAAAAAATAAAAAAATATAAAGAAAGATGTAATTTTTCTATCAACAAACCCGAGCCGGAAAACGCCTTAATTAAAGATGAGCAGATGAATAAAATGTTCGATCTTATTAAAGACCGATTGACGAGTAGCCAGTCTCAGGCGATCACTTTACGGTATGTGACGAACCATACCATAAAAGAAGTCGCTGAGAAAATGGGTATAAAGACTACATCTGCCAGCAGGTATATCTGTACTGGGCTCAGAAAAATACGTCAATCTTTTAAATTTAAGTGAGGTAACGACAGTGAACACTCAAAACCGTAAATTATGCGAAGAAGCTAAGCTGTATTATTATGATTTTCTATGTGATGAAAGCTCTGGACTCATCGCACAATCAATCAGTGACCACATAGAGCGGTGCCGGAACTGCCAAAAGCAGATAAACCAGCTTAAAGTTGCCTTATCGCAAAAAGAGTGTATCAGATCAGAGCAGGGGCAAGACCGTGCCGCTGTTACTACCATGCTTCAGCTTCATTTCGCATATATTGCTGAACATGTGACCTGCGAAACAGTAAGGCCGTTTCTTCCCGGCTTGTTAGACCCGGCTATAGAGATTAGAATACCCACTCCGATAACAGTTCATCTGGACAATTGCCCCAGGTGCGACGAAGATTTGAAAGCGATCCAAAAGCTGAATCTTAACAGCACGCAATTATATGGCTTAAGCCAGTTCTTTGCGAAAGGGCCTTCAAAGGACACAACGGAATTTCCCGATATGCCTGCAGCAGTTACAGCTATGGCCCAACGGGCGGATTCTGAGATCGTTACAATATACCACGTAGATGAATCCGCCAAAACCCGTAAACTCGGCAAATCGGATGACCTTTATGCCGGTTTTCCGATAAGTGTGGAAATTATACATAATGAAGATAAGGTTAAGCAACCGGTTTCAACTGTCAATTTTGCTGACGTCTTGAAAGAAAAAGTCTCAGCAATGAATCTGAGACCCTTTCTCAAACTTGGTGTTGCAGCAGCGGCTGTTATTTTAGTAGGCTTTGCGCTATTGCTAAATAGCTCCTCTGCAAAAGCTGTTACTATCCAGCAGATTTACAGGGCCATCGAGAACGTGAAAAATGTCTATATTTCAAGTTTTACCGCTGGCAATACAGAACCGACGCAAGAACTGTGGGTGTCAAAGGATTCTGGTCTATATATAACCAGGACAAGTGGGCAATTAGTAGCTTTTGATATTCTCAATAGAAAAAAGATTATAAAGGACATTGGCGCTGTCAGACCTGAGACAATTCCATTGCCAGACGATATAATTGCCAGCATGGAGGAGAAGATAAGCGGCTCTTTAGGTCTGATGCCATTTGATGATATATCACAGATTCCCCCGGGTTCTGAATGGCATCCTGTCGAAGATGATGAAATTCTGGAAACAGCCGAAGGAATCGAGATATACGAGTTGAAATGGATCAAAACAACATACAGTTCTTCCGAGTTTCACAAATGGCGGTTTTTTGTTGATCCCAAAAAGAATCTTCCTAAAAAAATCAAAGCCTTTAGAAAATCGGCTGCCGACGGTGAATATAAATTGATATTGGTGATAGAGGTTAAATATTCAAGCGATAGAGAAATACAGAAAGTTATGAAAGAAGCGGGGTTTTAGTCATTGTTGTTTTTCATTGGCCGCCAGAGTGGATAGCGATTTTTGTAGTTGGTCTCGGTTTTTTCAACAAATAACTCATCAGCTTTTTTGCGTTCGACGTGTCCATCTGCAAAACCGACGTTGACTGTTTTGTTCGTATGGCGGCCATTTATTGCGTCCCGTTTCTGGCCGGACAATAGATTCTTTTCATTATTAATCTTAAGGCCGGGCACATAAGCATTATCTTCGATTGTACTGCCGAGAGACATAGGGGGAACGTCTGTAACATGCCACCAGCTTATCATACTGTAGCCGCTGTCGATTATCAGCAGAGTCCGGCTGGGATGGAGTATATCCCTGCTGGATAAAGATGTTCCGACGAATTCAGCCTGGCTTTTTCTACCCCTCTTACTTTTACATATAGAAAGGTTCACACCGTAATTTCCACAAAGAACGTTATCTTTAAGACTTATATCATTTATCACTCTGGATGGACACCAGATAACGGAATCCTTGCCGGAATCTTTCCTTGAATAATCAATGATATGGTTAAACCAAAACCATCCCAGTCTGTCGTACATGAAATCCCCGGGAAAGCCGCCGGGAGGTGGTTCCAAAAGAGTGTCGTCAAAGGCATAAGGAAAAGTTTCGTTTTTGGTTTCATAGATAGCCATATCAAGGAGTAATTGGCTAATATGTGAACTGCATATAACCGCTTTTGCTTGCTGCCTCGAATTTTGTAATGAAGGTAATGATATAGCTATAATAAGGGCAATTATTGCAATAACTACGAGTAGTTCGATAAGTGTGAAGCCCTCGCGTTTCATAACCTTTTATTATAAGGCTGTTCTTGTGAAATGTCAAAATAAACTGCCAATAAAAAAGCAGGTGGTAATACATCCCACCTGCTTTATTTGCTGCTTTCAGCAATACAGTTAATCACATGCCCGCGTATAATGGGAAGTGAATGAGCCTACGTCACACATCCAGGGATGATAAGGGTCATTAAAACATGGGGCGTCTGCGTATCTCATCATAGAAGAAGTGCTGCAGCTTCCGCTCTGGGCGGATTCACATCCCCACCGTTCCCAGTACAGCTCATAGGAACCGCAGCACACTCCACCGATTTCGTCGCAATACGAAACATCGTATTCCTGGAGGAGGTCTGTGCATGAGTAGCCTGCGCCGCCAATGATGTTTTGAAGCTGGTTATCGACAATTTCGGT
>CAZWME010000023.1:0-18299 GCA_964634515.1 uncultured Pirellulales bacterium
CATAAGATAAATTATGAGTAAATACGACAATATAAAATTTCTGAAAGAGACAAAGTCTCGAATTCATCATGATTGTGACTACTGCGGGAAAGAAATCAAAAAAGGTGAAATATACTATACCGAGAGCATTGGAAGGGTCAATGCTCCTGGTATTAAGCTCAGGAAGTTTTGCAATGAGTGCTATGAAAAACATGGAGAGAAATTATTAGCTGAGTAAAGAAATGACGAACATATAATGATCAGATAGTGTTTTTTATGCGATGGATGACAGATGTTTCGATTTGACATTGCAAAAAAATGTAGGAAACTGAATTATGCTATGGGAACCCAATAAAGTTTACCAAAATGAGACGTTTGAATTAGAAAAAGATCTTGAAGCTGCGATATTGGAGGTGCGCGAAGCTCTATTCGGTGAGGCGAGGATATATCTTGAATTAAAAAAGAAAATAGGCAAGAAAGGTAAGACAATCAATGTGCCCGATGGTTACTTAATAGACCTTTCGAGTACAAAAGAACCAAAATTATATGTTGTAGAAAATGAATTGGTAAAACATGAACCTTTGAAGCACATTGCTGTCCAGATCTTAGAGTTTTCACTATCGTTTGAAACCTCACCGCAAAAAATTAAAGCACTTGTTAAAGAGGCCATAATAAAAGACAAAGAAGCAATTGAAAAATGCGTAGATTATGCCAACGAAAACGATTTTGAAAATATAGATTTCCTGCTGGAAAAGATGATATATGGTGATAATAAATTTAACGTTCTTGTTATTATTGATGAAATTTCAGATGAACTGGAAACAGCACTGATAAAGCGATTTAAGTTTCCCGTCGAGATAGTAACATTACAACGTTATTGTGATTCTAAGGGTGAAAGAATATATCAATTTGAACCATTTTTGTCAGATGTTTCTATTCCTCTTGATACGGGCAAAGCATCTACAAAAACAATTGACCCTTCAGAGATTAATACCATTGTAGTGCCAGCAAGAAAAGACGGCTTCGAGGAAACCTTCATTGGAGAGAACTGTTGGTATGCAATTAGAATTCATGCAAGTATGATTCCCAAAATCAAGTTTATTGCTGCATATCAGGTTGCACCGGTTTCCGCAATTACACATGTTGCTAAAGTAGAATCAATTGAGCAATGGAAAGACTCTAATAAATATATTTTGCGCTTTGCTAAACCTGCGAGCAAAATCGGGCCTATCAAACTTGTCCCAAAAGGAGCTGTCAAAGCGTTACAAAACGCGCGGTATACCTCATTAGATAGGTTAAAAGGTGCAAAGACTCTTGAAAACGCTTTTTAATAACTGAGGTGTTGTGATGATTTTTCTGGAGATATTTTTGATGCAACGGACGCCCACGGCTGTTGGCCAAGAAAATAGGAAATAGCTAATGAGCAAGTAAATAGAGAGCTTCCCGACATGCACCGGTCCAGCCTGATTGGTTCGCTGGAACAATCATTACATTCGGAAAAAAACGTTACGTTTGGTATCAATGGCGGCACTTGTATGTAGTGTTTGCTGATTAGTTTTCCAGGTAATGGGATAATCAAGCGTATTGAGGGTATGAACCCTGGGGGCATGTTAGGGTGATGAAATGAGAATACTGAAGTTCGTATGTAAGTGCTGGCGTGGATTTTGGCGGCCGGGCCATCATATGACGACCGGTATTAATTCACATAAATGGGTGAGCAAAATAGAAATATTGAGGAATTTATCGGGTAAACGTCATTAAATGCTTGAACTGAAAAGCTGCCTGTTGTCTATGATATGAAACATTAACCCTCATACTGTTCGTTGTCGGTGTTGTGATTGAGCTTTAGTCGCCGGGGGGGACAACACTTATTCGGGCATATCGCAGATTCGGGCCGTCATCGGCAATACCGAAAAGGTCAATAACATCCGATGGTTTTGAACCGCCCCGAGGAGTATTCGTAAAAAAACTGCCAAACGGATGTTTCAATCCAACGCGCTCAAACACGAGCCTGCCTTTTCCGGCGGGTATTCTCCCGATGTAATTACCGAAGGTGCGTTTTCCTTTGACGATTCCGGTACCTGCTGCAATTACATGGATTTTGCCGTCTCTGCTGATATGAAAGCGTGCGAAAGAAGGCTCGAATCCAGTCGAAGCCTGCGGTGTTTCTGCCAGCGTTCTTTTCGAGACGACTTTGCCGTGTTTTACAACGACATACTCAAGGTTAATTGTCATCGCCTGGCCCGGGAAGTATTTGTCACGGATAAAATCATATTGATGCGGCCGTTTTGTATAAAGCAAATGAGCCGCACCTGTTGCATCTATGTGCATATCAAGGTTTCGAATATAGCCGCATGTTTCTTCAACAGTGTCGATTTCAACAGGCCGAGAAAAACCGGTCTTCCTGATATTGTCTGTGTATGTATAGAACAATCTCCGAAAGACATAGTCCCACTTGCGGTTCGTCTTTTCAAATTTGAGCTTCCTCCAATGCTCGATAGGCTCGACAATATCACCAATCGCCATCACATGGGCTGAGCGATCTCGCAGACTTACCTGAGGATAGCAGGACCTGATGGGAAATTCAATCGTGCCTTTTTGATGCCAGCGGCCGCTGCTGTCGCGGTATGAAACGAATTGCTCGCTGGTTTTGGCATTAATATTAAGAAGCAGAAGCTCGCCGTTAACGCCGTCTGCGGCAAAGCCCCTGTAGGAATGGTCGGTGAAATAGGTTCCATCGGCCCAGGCCGGAGTGTGAGTTGTAACTTTCCCGCTTAGGTTCTCCCTGTCAAACTCGAGGACAAGCGGCTTGCAGGGCCCATACTTAACACCCGCCGGCTCAGTGGAAGGATTGACCGACAAAAAGACAGGCCCATCCTGAAATATGGCGATAGGGCAGGGCTCACGCTGACGATATGCTTTCTCGGTCTGTTCAATCCTCCAGCCATCGGACGTGCGATGCCACAATTGCCAGCGAGTGTTACAAAGCAGAGGAACGTCCCTGCCTGTTTCAATGGTCGAAAGATAAACGTTGCTGCCCTGCCTTGCAATAACCGTCGAGCCGTAGCACCACATAGGCCCGGCACCATTATTGGCGGGTGTGTATCTTGTTACTATCTCTTCGAGTTCTACGGCATAGTGGGAACCTTGTCCGTTTCGGCGACTGTCCTTTGCTCCGGCATCGGATACATCGGATAAACAACAGACGAAGTAAAAAGCCGCACACACAATATTCAGGATTTTTAACCGGTAATTCATAAGTTCCTCACTTGAGATAAGATTCTTCCTGCATAATGCTTAGAAGCCGGGTTCGTATAGGATACCAAATCCGCCCTGCAAATGTAAGAATACATTATGTTATTTCTTTGATTGTCTATCTGCTTCGGCCAAAATCACTTGAAAATCCGAAAAAGATTTGATAATCTGATGAAAGTGTAAGTTCAGGTATGGTGTTAAATCATAAAAATACAAAATTTCGCACAGTATTCTTTCACCTTGCGGCTGTGGTTGTAGTAATCTCGCCGCTCGTATTGGGGGAGCTGGTGCTAAGGTTGTGTGTTCGGCCACCTTCGATTGGTCCGGATGATCCCTATGTCTCGTTCAACGGACTGCGTCCACTTTTCGTCCTCAATTCAACAGGTACAAACTTTGAGATAGCCAAGGAACGTCTGGTGTACTTCTGCCCCCAGTCGTTCGCGGCCGCGAAGGGTCCGCAGACTTTCCGGGTATTCTGCCTCGGCGGTTCAACCGTGCAGGGACGGCCCTACGCTGTTGAGACGTCATTTACGACATGGCTCAAGCTCAACCTGCGTGCAGCCTTGCCGGACACGAACTTCGAAGTTGTAAACTGCGGCGGAATATCCTACGCCAGCTATCGCCTCGTGCCCATCATGCGGGAACTGCTCGAGTATGAGCCTGATTTATTCATCATCTACACGGGACACAACGAATTCCTCGAGGACAGGACATACCAGCGTCTAAAGAAAGTTCCACGCGCATTGATCAGGGTGCATCGGACTATGCTCAACCTGCGAAGTTACTCTCTTGCAAATGAGTTCATCTCAACAAAACGCGCCAGGCGTAAAGGTACATCGAAGACGGTTCTTCCCAGCGAAGTCAAGGCCAAGCTCGATTTCGACGATGGGCTTGAATCCTACCATCGTGATGAGGTATGGCGTCAGGGCACTATTGAGCACTTCGGCCGTAATCTTCAAACTATGGTTCGGATGTCCCGCCGTGCGGATGTTCCGGTCATACTCGTAAATCCGGTCTCAAATCTGAAAGACAGCCCTCCTTTCAAGTCGGAGTTTAGCAGCGACCTTTCCACCAGTCAAATAGAGCGAGTCACCGAATTGTCGGAACAGGCCGGGAAACTTGACTGGGATGATGCTTACGGCAAGATTAGACTCCTTGAGCAGGCCGCTGAGATTGACAGCCGGCACGCCGGGCTCCTTTACCTCATAGGGAAATGCTACGAACACATTGGACGCTTAGCCGAAGCCGAGCAATGGTTCGTGCTGGCGAAGGAGGAGGACATTTGCCCGCTACGGATACTGGAACCCATGCACCAGGCCATTCTGGACGTTGCTGAGCAGCATCGCGCACCTTTCGTGGACGCCAAGGCACTAATCGCCGAACGCACCGAGGACGGAGTCCCCGGCAGCGAGTGGTTGCAGGACCATGTGCATCCGAGCATTTTTGGCCATCAACTCATAGCCGACTCACTATACGAAGCCATGGAGAACATGAAGCTGGTGCGTACACCCAAGGGCTGGCGGGAAACCCGGGATGATTTGTGGCGGCATCACCTTTCGTCCCTTAACCAGGCCTATTTTGCTCATGGGATTGAACGGCTCGAAAGGCTCAACAAGTGGAGCCGCAGGCGTACCCCCGTTCCACCTGCTGCTCTTTCCGATTCCTCTGAGGATTGAGCTTGTGAAATCTAAAAACAATAAATCCAAAGAATATCCTTGACGGCAGGGTAGCTAATTTAGTATAAATATAATAGGTAAAGTCTTTGAATATATGACTTTCTGTTGAGTAGAATCCCCGTGATTTTCGGGTGAAATAGCTTGGCTGGAAGATTTGTGAGTGAGGCAGATGATTGTTGTTGGAATTTTCTGACCCGTAGAGAAGATTTTACATTTCATTTAACGGCCAAGTTCATATATGGTCTTTGAAGGAAGGAGGTTGTAGCAAGTCAGAAGTTAATTATTTTCATTATAGGGAGGTACATGTCTGAAGTTACGGTGTAACTTTTTAGTAGTATTAAAAATTAGAGTGCTTTGGTGTGTGGCCCAAGCACAGTTGAATTGACTTTTTAAGGAGGATTATTATGTGTAGAAGATTAATTTATTTGATTTCTGTTATTTTGTTGCTGGTTGCTGTTCCAGCGGCAACACATGCACAAGTCGATACACTCAGCGGATTGGCGGATGTTACCGTGGTTGACGGTGCAATCGTTAGCGTTCGAGATGGCCAGACCGAGTATGCTATCGCTGATGGAGATCTGATACTTGGCACAACGACGCGGTGGTATGTCGAAGGCGGAGTTGAAACGTTATGGGCAGAAGGTGACCCTGCTCCGGCGGCAACTGTAAGCGAAACGTCAACCGTAAAAGATGGCGATGTGGGCTCCAAAGCCGACAACTTCCTGTTCACGTTGGATGGAGGCACTAACATTTCATCGATAGACGGGATTGACTTCCAGGAGACGATTTTCCCGACCTTAGTGGATACTATTATTGTATTCGAGCGAGGCGGCAACGATTTAGGTACATGGCAGTCGATTAATGCCGACGGTTCGCTGGGTGCGGCGGTTGAGTTTGTTAAAGCAAGTGATGGCGGACCTTATGCCGATACGGGAGTCAACGCGAATGGCCAGAATGGCTACGGTGTGGTTTTCAAAACGAGCGTGCCTGTAATGGGTGTACGAATCACTGCCTCCGGCCATGACACACTCAGTATTTCGGCGTCTGTTTATGTTGAGCCCCCGGTCACGATCCCTGTCCCGAACGCGGGCTTCGAGGATCCCGTATTGGCCGAAGATGATTGGACATGGCTCGACGTTCCGGGCTGGACCTGGGTGGGCGGCGAAGGCCCCGGCATATGGCACGTTACAATTGGCGACTTCGACCCGGTGGTCGCACCCGAGGGCCAGAATGTGCTGTATAGCGAGAACGCTGTAGGTGACGCCGGCGGCGTGGCGCAGGTCTTGACCGAAACGTTCGCGGCCAACACAGACTACACGCTGACCGCAGAGGTGGGAAACTCGTACTTTTACTACTTCGCAGGCTATAGCGTCCAGCTCTTGGCCGGCGGAACCGTTATTGCCGAGGACAATGATACGTTGTGGCCGGAATACATGAATTGGGCCACTTCGACCGTTGTGTACACCTACGATCCGGCCGATTCGGCCCTTGTGGGACAGCCCCTTGAGATTCGTCTACTCAATCTGGGGCTCGATAAGGATAACCCTCCCGAGAACACTGTCGGAGTCGAGTTTGACAACGTAACACTTTCGTATAAAGCCGGAGCCGAGCCCGGGGTGACTATCACAGTCGAAGAAGGTGGAGATATTGCGGCTGCAAACGAGCTTGCTAAGGCCGGCGATACGATTGAGATAGCCGCGGGAACATACGTCCTGGCATCTCAGATTGAAATCAAAGACGGTGTTACCTACCGAGGCGCAGGTCCCGGACTTACTATTATCGATGGTAACGACGTTACGCGTGCTTTCGTTGCATGGGGCGACCGCTCATTCAATGAAACCAACGAAAATCCCAATAATTCAGGCCCTAAGGGCTGGGTATTGGAAGGAATGACCATTCAGAACTGTGTCGCAGATACTCATGACCGGTTCTCCTATGCCGGGGCGGCGTTTAATATGTTGGACGATTTCGCAGATAACGATGCCGATGCCAGCGGCGGGCTTAATCCAGAAGAGGCCAATGCTGATGCCAGCGCTATTCGTCTTCCTGGTCCAGACCTGGCCGAAGGAACCGAAGACGATGACCTCCATCGTTTCGCGGCTATGGACGCCGACGGCAATGGCGAGCTCAGCGAGGCGGAGTTGAACGACCAATTACTCTCTTCGGACGATGAATTTGGCGATGATAGCGGCGACGGTGGCGCGGTCTTTATCGGCAATCAGGCGGTAGGTACCATTGCGAACTGTGATTTACTGAACAATCATACTCCTATTCCGGGTGATGGAGATGACGGGGGCGCGGTCAACATTGCGGGCCTCTCGGTAGTTACTATCAACGACTGTCTGTTTAACGGCAACTATGCCTGTTCTCCGACCAGTGTTGCTGAGTCGGACGAAACCGGCGATGCTGACGGTGACGGCGGTCATATCAAGGTGCAAGGCGGCTCGGCATCGGCCATCACACCCGGTACGACATTAATCGCCAACCGTTGTGTTTTCTTAAACGGCAGGGCTGAGGACGATAGTGGTGCGATTCAATCATCCGCTGTCGGTTCCATTATCCGCCTTGACGCATGTTGGTTCGAGGGAAACACCGCCGCGGATGACGGTACCGTCTTGTTTATCGGAAACGAGTCATCAGGTGAACTGACCGTCACGAACTGTGTTTTCGCCAATAACATCTCAACAGCGGCTTCCGATCGGATGTGTCAGGTGAGGCGAAACTCCAAGTTTATCAACTGTACATTCGTGGGCAACAGCCAGGATGACCAGGACCTTATCTACAACAACGCCGCCGCAGCCGACACTGACGCTGATGGTGTCGATGATGAAATGACTGATGCAACGCAGGTTGTAAACTGTATCTTCTTGAATAATGTTGTCGGTGATGGCGACGATGTTTTGGGTTCCCGCAATGCCGATTTCACGATTGCGGCGACGAATTGCCTGTTCTTCGGCAATACGCTTCAAAGCGGCGACGCGGCAGACAACACGCAGAGACCGGACGTAGAGGTTGGCAGTATTCTGAGCGACCCGCTGCTGGATGCTGATTTAGTCCCGGGAGCCGGCTCTGAAGCTATAGACGGCGGCGTGGACCCGGCTACTGTCGGTGTAACTCTGACGAATGACTATAATGGTGATACGCGCCCGAAAGGGGCTGCCTATGATATTGGTGCGTTTGAAGTCGAATAGGTAATTCCTGATTTAGGAAGTTGTTTTAAGGTTAATTATATTCCTAAAAAAGTGGGAATGAAATTAGGTGTTGTATTAATTCGGGGCCTATGCCAGGTGAGGTATAGGCCCCGGTTGTCTTTAAGACGAAAAGGCTTTGTAAATAGTTACTAATATGCTTTTAATCTGAAAGATAATGGACGTTATCCGAGAACCCGCAACCGAACCTAACCGCCTTATCCCAATCCACACCCAAATCCGGGCAATGAACAGTTAATTTTTTTTGCAGCATTCGGACATTACCAATTCTTCGGTCTGCGTTTCTTGCCAACCCTTCTGCCATTCTCCGCAATAACCGGTTTCATGGACCTCAGGAATGCGGTATAAAGTTATTAATTTTCCCTGTTCATCTTCATCCACCACGCATGCTTGCGGGGGGTAACGGTGACAATAGCCTTTTGCGCCGCTCTTGGAGAAAAATTTACAGCTTTGACATTGGTTTTTTGTATTGTCCATTTCCAGCCTCATCTTCTTAAGACTTTATCTTTACCTTTATATTTCTACGATGCTTTTTCCAGTTTTCTGTTTTTCCGACCGAGCAGGGACTGGTGGATTCATATTCTCCGACATATTTTTTATTTAATAGTGCCGCTATATCAGAAGCAGAAATATTCGATGGAGAGGACTTCAATACCTCGGCGACCTGTTTGCTCAGCACACCGTCCGGGCGTTTTTTTAATGTTTCTATCTGCTCCTTGATTTCTTCTGTTTGCTTCTGTTGGGATGAGAGTTCCCTTGTACGTCTTATTAATTGCCTAAGACGTTCTACCGATGGGACTGCCGCCGTGTCGAAAAAATTTACGCACCAGAATCCAAGGTCATGACTTTTCTCTATTTTGTCCTTGTCCCTTTCAACCTGCTGCATAAATTTGACGCTTCGCAAAAAGCCGTTCCATACTTCTTTCAGTGGCCCGACCATCTCGGGCATAAATACTTTGAAGGTATCCAGAATATCGTCAAATCGCCTTTGGTGTTCCATATCTTTGAAAAATTTCATGACGTAGAAATCTGAGAACCAGTCTGAAACCCACTTTTTGCGGAAAGCTTTTGAGGTATGCTTAAATCTACCTCTTTGCTCCTGGAGCCACTGCTCCAAACCGTCGGCAATTATCTCCAGTGATTCGACCGCACTGGCTAATCCGTCTTTTTTGATTTCGTCATTTTTCATATCTACATCTCCTTGTATTAAGGAACGATGACCATCACAAAAGAACAACAGCAATTTTTCCTTCAGCTAAAATAGCCGGGGTTATTATAATCTTCTTCTCAGACTCATATTCACATAACTCCTACAATTAAAGTTTAAGTAATATGCTGCGCGAAGCAAAGACGCGGAGTCAAAAATATTTGTATAGAAAAGCCCTTTTTTAGCTTAATTTCACGGTTTTTGACGCCCGATTTATACAAACACTTCGATGAGTTTCGTTCAGAATGAAGGTCTTTGAGACCTCTCAACAAAGCATACTGTTAACCGGGTGCTCCGATAAAAAGGCCTTAATAGCTATGTCACACGCGATAAAATCACCTGTTTTATTAAAATGCGTGTACAACCCGTCTTTTTGGATGATTAAAAATCCCGGACTACCCCTTCTTTTCGGTGAGAAAAAGCCTGTTGCGAACTGTTTTAGGGCATCATTTTTGCCGAAGTAAACAGCAGACGTAAGCCAAAGATGCTGAAAACAGCCAAAGACTTTGTTTCATAGAGCGGCAATGTGAATTTGCCGGATATTCGAAAAATATTGTTGACTAATTATTAAAATCTGAAAAGCAAATAAAGGTAAGGTGAAAAATGGCGGATTGGAAAGAGAAGTTGACTGATTTGTTTGAGAAACAATCCGGGGAAAAACAAAATCAAAAGACAAAGCCCGATGCTGCCACAAAAAAACTTCAACAAAAAGCTGATGAATTTCTGTGTTCTATAGTTGATCCGGCTTTTCGGGATTTGGCCGCGGAACTCTATAAATATGAAAGAAAAGCCTGTACTTTCGGAGGAAGTCAACTTTCCAGAGAGCTGGAAGTTCGCTTTCAAAACAGAGTAGAATTCCGATATGTTATGAACATATACACCGGAGCCGTTAAAACCACAGTACATACCAGTTATCAGGCAAGGTATCAAAGCGGCCGTGAGGAACAAGGTGAAGCGATGATAATGGAGGACGGCAAACAAGCCGATATAGCCAACATTACCAAAGATGATATCATCGATAATTTCATGAAGCAATATATTGTACGGGAAACGCATTGTTCATGTTGATGACCCCGGGCCGGCCCGGCGGAAGGGGCCGGCTGGGTTTTTATAAAATCTAATCCTGCCGAAAGCGGGTACATCCAGTTGTAACAAAAGACCCCCTGCTTTGCAGAGGAGAGGATTAAACAAAGCAGGGGCTTGTTAGAGGAGAGGGTAGAGTAGAGCAGGAATTCAAGTATCAGCTTATATTCAACAAGTTTTACTGCCTCCTTCCATGGAATACCAATCATCAAATACTATAAATATGTGCCACCGTTCGTGCCGAATGTAACGTTTTTTCTGAATGTAATGATTGTTCCAGCGAAACAATCAGGGTTGGCCGGTGGTTGTGGCTTGCACTCAGACGCGGATCAGTTACAATAAGGATATATTCCGGGACCTGTTCTACAAAGGTTGTGGCTTGCACTCAGACGCGGATCAGTTACAATGAAAAGCTGTCCTAATAGGTAGCGTAATTTGTTGTGGCTTGCACTCAGACGCGGATCAGTTACAATTACAGCAGTGACCTGGGAATGGGATCCCAAGTTGTGGCTTGCACTCAGACGCGGATCAGTTACAATACAAACTTGACACAAAACACGACACTTTTAGTTGTGGCTTGCACTCAGACGCGGATCAGTTACAATGGGGCTTACGTTTGCATCCAGTGCCACGACGTTGTGGCTTGCACTCAGACGCGGATCAGTTACAATCTGAAAGCTAAGCTAAATGAAAGGCGGCACGTTGTGGCTTGCACTCAGACGCGGATCAGTTACAATAGATGCCTTAATTTCAGCCGTAAGCGTTGAAGTTGTGGCTTGCACTCAGACGCGGATCAGTTACAATAATTCGTAACTTATATAAGAAACGAATCTAGTTGTGGCTTGCACTCAGACGCGGATCAGTTACAATAATTTACGGCTGTCGCCCTGAATGATAACAGTTGTGGCTTGCACTCAGACGCGGATCAGTTACAATGAATCACAACATTGCGCAAATGAAGGTCCAGTTGTGGCTTGCACTCAGACGCGGATCAGTTACAATATTAGGTTCTTTGTGGCCGGTGATTGATAAGTTGTGGCTTGCACTCAGACGCGGATCAGTTACAATCCCAACGCTATTCGATACGACCTTGCTCCTGTTGTGGCTTGCACTCAGACGCGGATCAGTTACAATAAAACGCAGAAGATAGTGACGCAGCGTTACGTTGTGGCTTGCACTCAGACGCGGATCAGTTACAATACAAAACTGTACCATCACATATTCTAACGGGTTGTGGCTTGCACTCAGACGCGGATCAGTTACAATTGTTCGTCGTATGTATAAAGAGGGTGTGCGTTGTGGCTTGCACTCAGACGCGGATCAGTTACAATCCTTAGAGCTTGTAGTCCTAAGTTTTATGCGTTGTGGCTTGCACTCAGACGCGGATCAGTTACAATCAAATCGGTACGTGTGACATCTGGTCCATGGTTGTGGCTTGCACTCAGACGCGGATCAGTTACAATGCTTTTACTCGGCCACAATAATCTTTCTTGTTGTGGCTTGCACTCAGACGCGGATCAGTTACAATTGAGCGGATATAGTGACAAGTCCATTATTGGTTGTGGCTTGCACTCAGACGCGGATCAGTTACAATTCATTCTTTTCTTTGATGAACATTTTCCTTGTTGTGGCTTGCACTCAGACGCGGATCAGTTACAATCGTCCTGTCCTTCGACCGGTGCAATCTTAAGTTGTGGCTTGCACTCAGACGCGGATCAGTTACAATACAAGCAAATTTAGACAAAGGAGAAAAACAGTTGTGGCTTGCACTCAGACGCGGATCAGTTACAATCGGGCAAGCAGTTTTGGCAAACTGTAAGCAGTTGTGGCTTGCACTCAGACGCGGATCAGTTACAATTTCAGGAAGAATGGCTGAACCTTGTTTTTGGGTTGTGGCTTGCACTCAGACGCGGATCAGTTACAATCCTGTATTTATGGCCGAGCGGCGTGTGTGAGTTGTGGCTTGCACTCAGACGCGGATCAGTTACAATAACAAAAATTCGATTCCCCAGGACCGCCCAGTTGTGGCTTGCACTCAGACGCGGATCAGTTACAATTCAACAGCGTCTATACATTGTGCCTTTGTTGTTGTGGCTTGCACTCAGACGCGGATCAGTTACAATGAGTTGAGAAAGCAATACAAGAAGGAAAGCGTTGTGGCTTGCACTCAGACGCGGATCAGTTACAATTTTATGGATGAGGTGGATTTCATTAAATCGGTTGTGGCTTGCACTCAGACGCGGATCAGTTACAATGAATTGTCTTTATACAATCCGGGCATATTGGTTGTGGCTTGCACTCAGACGCGGATCAGTTACAATAGCTTTTGATTTTCCCGGATGTGGAAATCGTTGTGGCTTGCACTCAGACGCGGATCAGTTACAATTTCCGTATATTGAACCGACAAGCCCGTTTGTTGTGGCTTGCACTCAGACGCGGATCAGTTACAATTTTTTATCTGTGATACCGTCCGGCCCTTAAGTTGTGGCTTGCACTCAGACGCGGATCAGTTACAATAAAACTCTTTCTCACCCCATTCCGTAACCCGTTGTGGCTTGCACTCAGACGCGGATCAGTTACAATGCTTCGCCCGCAAGGCCTTTGTCTTTAAGGGTTTGCGGGCGAAGCAATTTAAAATAATTCGAGCTGTCGAGGGGCTGGAGGTGTGGGTTTTCGCATTTTTCCCCAAAAAGTTTCCATACGTCCGAACTGTTTGTCTGTGATGGTAACAATGCGTATTTCACCATCCGGAGGCAGAAAATTCTTAATTCTTTTGTAATGAACGTCTGCATTTTCTTCACTCGCACAATGCCTTACATACACTGAGTATTGTAGCATACTGAACCCGTCTTTCAACAGATTTTTCCTGAAATATGTATAATCTTTTCTCGCCTTTTTCGTGTCCGTCGGCAAGTCAAACATCGCAAAAATCCACACCGCTCTGTACCCGCTTATAATCATATTTCAGGTAAAACAATCTCTTTTTGGTCACCCGCAAAGCATCTCTGCAACGAAGCCATCGTCCGATGCAGCCCAACCATCAAAGGCCCCTTAAAACCGCCGATATTCACCTCCTTGTATAAAACCTCCAACAGCTTCGCTTTTGTAGTCTGCTCAAGGCCATCCACCGGCCCGATATCGAAATAGATGTCCCTGACCCTTTCTTCAACAAATCCTCTGAACGGCTCAAGTAAATCATCTGCTAAGCAAAAAGCATTGTAACGGTTTCGATGATGAATTCCTAACGATGGTAACAGTCCCGCCGAACACAAAGCCCTTGCAACTGCCGCTCTCATCACCGTATATCCGTAGTTGAGCATATTATTCGGTGGCGCACCGTTAATGTCCCTGCGAAAAGCCTGTGGTGAGCTTGTCGAACCCATATCCTGTAAATACACCGGCCAGAATTTCCTGCTCGCCTGCGCTTCAATATTATCCGGGTCGCCCGACCGAACTCTGTCCCGCATAACCATCAGAGCTTTATAAATATCACTTTCCCTTCCGGCCACTTTGGCCTGATGTTTAATCTTGGCCTTTACTATTTGTTTCCAAAGCCGTTTCTTCACCGGCTCTTTTGCCTCTATTTGCTCTCGAAACCGTTCTGTCTGAACACTGTTACTTTCGATAGGAAGAAGCATACCTGCCGGATGATGATTGCCCCCGCAAAGTACAACCGCTGCCCCTCGGTCTAATAACTCGGTGAAAACCGAATGTGTATATGTTACTCCGGTGTGATCAACCAAAAGAACCCCGATATCCTCACAGGGAATGCTTGATACCTGTTCGCCGTCACGCCTTAAAATTAACTGCCCGTAACGAACAGACAAATACGTCTTTGCTTGTGATATCTCGACTATCCGCTTAATCATATACCGATTTATCGGCCAATCAAACGGACTTCTTAATTAATCATTCACTAATACCTTTACCTTACCAAGCGATGAAATCTTAACTTTTTCCTGTGTGCCATTTTCGTTGAATATAATATTCTGGCGTAAATCATCAGGTACTAGTGGAATATCTCTGCGGATATTTACATTTTTTTTCTTACTGCTTGCAGGATTTGAATCTGTGTGCGGTGTGAAATGAATGGTTTTACTACTATCTATTTTGAATACCACAAAATAGTTTGGCTTGCTGGTCTCAGGGTCTTTCATATGTACAACTTCACCCCTTGCAAGAGACATCACAAACTTTCCGTTTTTATTTTCATTCTTGTCAACAATTGGCTTTTTATATGTTCTAACTCGTCTTGCAGCATCAAAATTATTTATAACTTCTCCAGTCCATTTAATTTCACCTTTTTTGTTTACCTTTTCTCGTATTTCTATGTGGTGATTATTTTGCGTCTGGTAAACGCGAGATGATTTATAGTTATCTTCCTTCACGATTTTGCCGTTTTTAAAATTATATTTTTTTCTTGTAACTTCAACAACTTCATTTAATTTCCAAAGTACTCGAACTTTTCTGACGGGTGTTCCATTTATGATAAGCCCGTGTTCTTTGATATATTCTTTTGCTTTTCCCATATCTTCAAAATCATGTTCCTTAAGCCAATCTCTGATTTTATCTCTTAACTCAATATCTCTTACGATGCCGGACTTTGCAGGTGGCACTTCCTCCTGAGCCAGCATTTTTCTTCTTATAGCTTTTTTTTGTGGCCCTGTCGGTGCATCTTTATATTCCTCTTTCAATTTGTCCCAGCCATCCGGCATACGCAGATTGTTCTGCTTTATCCCTATTGCCAGTACACTTTTTATATACATTCCCTTTTTCAGTATCGGATTTCCATCTTTATCTTTTTTTATTACGCCTTTTTTAATACCTTTTTTCGCATCATCCTTTTTGTACCTTTCATAAATCACGGCGGGACCATATAAGGTGTCTTTATGTAAATAACCGGCAATTTGTCTGTTATATGCCCTGTGCGAGACTTTCAGTTTTTTATATTCCTCGGCAACTTGTTCACTGAATCCATCCCACGGCTGTTCAACGGATTTCCAGTCGGGCGTTATGTTCTTATTTTCTTTCTGCTTTTCAAAATCAATGAAGGACTTTTTGATTTTCGGAAAGAATTGAGTCGTCATAGCAATTATTGCCGCATCAACTGCATGATGTCTATGGTCACCCCTTAATTTTCTTCCTTTTTCGCTGCGCTTACCGTTTTCGTCAAAATATAATCCCCAGTCTCTCCTGAGTATACCGGTATAATCGCCTCTCGAAGCAAAAACGTATCTTTTATCTCTATCTTCACTGCCGTACAAAACTTTATTTATCCAATCGGTAGTCTGTGTTGCAGCATAAGCAGTTGAACGGAGCTGCTCTTCTGTAAAACCCTTTTTGGGCGTCTCGCTGTGAAGATTCTCCCATTTTGTATTGTCCGTCATATCAACGTTATCTTTTGTTATGGCTGATTTATCTTTTTTATCTCCCTTTAAGTGTTTAAATCTTAGCTCTAATTGTCTGAAATCTTCTTTACTCAACCACTCTATCGGTGTTCTGTCTCCTTTCCCCTGATTAGCCGTGGAATAACACAAAACAAGATTATTCATAGCATTGTTGCCTCCTTTACTCCTTGGGACGATATGGTCAACCTCAAGCCCTGTTCCGTCGGCTGCCGTTTTATCAGATATAGTCTCACCCGAATAAGCACACATTTCTCTTTGCTGTTTGCATAACCTGACACGTTTTATAGCACTTTCTCTTTGTGTGCTTGTTATTTTATGATCGTAGTCAAGATTATGTATTTTGATTATGTCTTTTTTAAGCTTATCAATAGCCTTGTTTTTTCGCATTCTTTTTGCAATAACCCTTTCTGTCTGTCTTGCTTCTCTGGCAAGTTCTATTACTACTTTATCGGGACGACCGTTTTGTTTGAGGTATTCCATTAGGTGCTTTCTAACCGCGTGAATACTTTTTCTGACAACCGGATTAGAAATCCCTTCAGATACAGGCGACAACAGACTAGTATGTTTCTTTTGAAAATGTCTAACTCGTTTATCTACTACAACTTCTTTTGTTGAGTACCGTTTTCTCGTCAAGTCATCCGCACTGTTTGAGGCATCTTCGGCGTACATATTCCGTGCCTCGGGTACGCTCCAGCCTTCTCTAAAATAAGGCAACAGGTTTTTAATCGCTTTTCTTGAAAGATTTACCCTGCTGTCTTTCTTTTGTCTCTTTTTCCAGGCAGCTATAAAGTTTTCAGTTTGTTTATCATCCAGTTTCCACCACTCTTTACAGCCTGTTTTTATTTTCTCTTCGTCATCTGCTTCTTTGGGTTCAAATTTCAGAATTGCCCTGTTTACAGATTCTTTCTTATTGCTATCAATCGCCTGCCATGCCTCCTCACCAAAAACACCGCAAACTATTTGGGAATAAAACCAATCTCCGTGTACTGTGAATTTATCTCCTTCCGTATTGAGGGTGTAAAGCGTTTTGTTTGCGCCTTTATTTATTTCAAGGGCTTTTCTTATTGTGTGCTCGGTTGCCGTTTTTTGTTTTCTGACTGCTTTTACGACCTTATCTCTTTCATCATCGTTTAATTTTCTACCTTGCTCTCCCGGTGGAGTAATGCGGATATTATTAACGCTTGTCAAAACTAAGAATTCCTGCGCAAACATATCTGCTTTCGAACATTTTCTATCTGTCGGTTCTAAATCACATCTCCCAAGCGTTCCGAGATTCCAGTATGCCTTTCTTTGGCTGAACAATACCCCTTGGCATCTCCATGTATTAGTCTTTTTCTTATTGTAAATTTCTTCTTTGACTTCGTTATTCAGTTGTTTAGCAAGTTTACCACCAAAACTTTTTTGTCTTTCCCAAATTTTCTTAAATTCGTCAAGTATCATATGCCTGTCAGCCACAAACTCGGATACTTTTTCACCAAAGGCATTGTTTCTGTTTCTAACTCTGTCATTTCTTGTTTTTTGGTTCTCTGTGATAGTCTCTCTGTTTTCATATTCGATTGCTATAAGTTCACCGAATGTTTTGGTGCCTTTTTCCTTCATTATCGCTTTTGTGTATTCGACCGTTCCGGGTATTTTTTTTGGGTCTTTTTGCTTTTTTTTTCTTTTTTCTGTTTCTTCCGGGTCCTCATCAAACCACCATGCCCCTCGTCTTTGTGCAAGATGCAGTAGAATCCTGCCGAATTTTTCTTCGGCACTGAAATTGTCGTCTGTTTTTAGTTCTTCGCGCATAGCATCACGACGAAGTAACCATGGATTAATATTTTCCCATTTTCGAAGTTTTTCTTTTTCCGTTGGTATCCATTTCTTTTTGATTAGATATTGGCGAAGCCGTCTTTTAAGTTTTGCTCGTCTTTCGATTGAGCGTCTTTGTTGTCTTTGTGAGCGGCGTGCCTGATTTTTCGGCGCTCCTCTTTTGTCTGTTTGTTCTTCCACGCCTGCCGGGAAAACACTTACTCCCATTTTTATTGTTTTTACTTCTGTGTCAATCCACGCTGAACCGACCGAATTTGAGCCAATATCAAGTCCCAGCAATTTCATATTATTTCTCCCAAAAATTTTTTCCTCTTGACTTTGTCTCTTTTCCTCGCTATACAGTTAATTATTGTAACTGATCCGTGTCTGTGTGTTTTTCACAATAAGATGCAAAATTCGCAGGCACCGCCTTCGGGCGACCAACCGCAGCAAGTGTAACTCACGTCCTGCGGTTTTTTACTTTGCGCCATTCCATCAATTATCCCTTTTCTATGCAAAATCTCTCAAAAATCACTCAAAAAACCAAAAACTACTACTCTTTTTAAACAAAATCAACCAAAAACTTGTCCTGAGCAGAGCCTGCCCTGAACGGAGCCGAATGGGTCGAATGGATCAACCACATTCTTGCCCCGTTAGCTTGCCCTGTGGGTTTATCCTGTGGAATAATTAC
>CAZWME010000024.1:0-18259 GCA_964634515.1 uncultured Pirellulales bacterium
AATATCATTCCTGCATACGAGCCAAAAACAGCGTGGGAAGCCACTGTTGGACATTTGGGGATAGTTTCTGAAAATGCGAAAGTAGATAATTGGGAATTTGAAAGGAATATCGAACAAGTTGATGGTAAACGGCTTGTTCGGTTTGACCGTTATTACAATGACGCAGCAGGGAGACGATTATTAATTAAGCAGATTTGGGCTGATCCCCAAACGCAATTGCCGGTCAAGGTTTGGGAGCGTTTATCATTGGCGCAACGAGAAGCACAAAATCGAGAATATATCACAGGCGTCTTCTCCTTCCCTGAAATCGGCCCTCTTTCTATTTACGATTTAGGCGTGCCGAAGGATTTACCTGTCGTCCGAAACTATGACAAAACTCCAAGTCCCTCTGTTGCACAAGTGTTTGAGGCAGGCAAGGCCGCCAGCGAAAGATTCCCCGGTCGCTATCGCGCAATCGTCTGGCAAAATGAGGGCAGCGGTATGATAGATATCATCTGGCGCGACGGTGATAAAATTCGGCAGTCTCGATACTCCAGTCTATTTAAAGAGCCTTATCATCTCCTTGTTCCATGTACCGCGAAAGAAGTACTGCAATGGACGCAAACACAAGTGCCTGTTGGTGTGACAATGGTTGACGGCGAGAAAAGGTACCGCAGACGCAATCTGCATCCGGGTTATGAGTACGAGGATGTTAATTCACGACCTACAATTCGCGTCTCCAGAGGAAATTCTCTGATGTTGAGCAGTTGGCCGCATGATAAACAGTGGCCTTACGTAAAGCAGGCGGCATCGAGGTTTGAACTCATACAAGATTTGCCACAAGAATTAAGCGGATACGTTGGGTTGCGGAGCGATTCCGGTGACATTCCGAGGGAGATGTACATCGACCCGGCCCACGACTATATCTGCGTCAAATGGATATGGTGGAAATTGCGCTCGGGGAACTGGGAGAAAGAAAGGCAGTACGAGCTTTCCGGTTTCACCCGTCTGCCTGAAGGTCAGTGGTATGCAAGCAGTTGTATTCTGACTACCTACGCCGATCCGGAAAGAGGTACAGGTCAAGGCGGGGCCAATTGGTCTATCAACATTGAGGTCCTTGATGAGGATGACTATCCTCTTGATGTCTTCAATGGAGAGAAACTTATGGAAGGAGCCAAGATAGAAACCTATTAGAATCGTTGCATCTGTTTGCTGTCTTTAAGAGCGGGATCATTTTGTGAGAGCATCCATTTATTTAACTGCTCTCGCATCTTTCTTAAAACAGACCTGTTCTCAGGTCTATCGGCAATATTGTCAAATTCATAAGGATCCGTTTGCAAATCATATAATTCTTCGGCCGGGTGATGCTCAATAACATCGAGCAGTTTGGCGACTTTGGTATCGATTTTTGCCTTCTCTACCCAGGTATCCCAGACCTGTTTATGGCTTTCCGGGATGCCGGGGACTTTTGTAAAATGCGTGGTCCATTTATTTTCCGGGCGAAGGTTCAGAATATATTTATACCGGGAATCCCGCACACCTCGCTGAGGAAAGACATTCATATTGCCGTCACGTGTATGACTGGTATAGATATACCTGCGGAAGGTCTTGGCTTTGCCAGGCAACACATCCAAAAAGCTTTTACCATCCAGGCCTTCCGGCTGCTGTCCGCCCGCGATATCAATAAAGGTTGGCGTAATATCGACAAAGGAAATCATCGCATCACAGACCGAATGAGTCTTGATTTTCCCTGGCCAGACAGCGATAAAAGGCACATGAATACCGGTATCATATACAGTCCATTTCGAATGCGGCCATTCAGAACCCTGGTCTGTAGTGTAAATGAAGAGGGTATTATCATCAAAACCATATTTTTTCAACATGGCTCTTGTCTGTCCAACGCGCTTGTCCATCGTAGTAATGTCCTGGTAGTAATTGGCCATGGCTCTTCGGGTTAGTTCCGTGTCAACAATAAATGGGGGCAATTGCAGCTTTGCCGGATCATAGGTTTTGTTCGGCTCCCAGGTGACATGCGGGCTGCTGTCACCAAGAATCAGGCACAAAGGCGTGTCGGGCCGGCTTTGGGCATGCTCTGAAAGAAACTCGTCAACAGCTTTGATATTTAAGCCCTCTTTGCGATATTTTCTGGGATTGGCCGGATTACGAGGTAATCCGGCATTTATATATTCGAAGCAGAAGACTTCTTTTGGTTTGGCATGACGTTTGTTTGCCAGTACTACCCGATAGCCCAAACGGCCCAGATAGGTCGGCAGCGAGGTGACATCATCCCGGCAGACGGTGTGATTTCCCATACTTCCATTGCGAGCAGGATAAAGTCCCGTCCATAATACCGAGCGGGAAGGCGCACATGTAGGTGAAGCGGCGAACATGCCGGAGAACAGCATTCCCTCTTTCGCAAGGGCGTCAATATTAGGAGTCTTGATATCTTTGTTCCCGTAACAGCCCAGAAAATCTATCCCATGATCGTCAGAGATATACATAACAATATTGGGGCGCTTGCCGGGATTACCGGATATGGCACACGATGAAGTCATCGACACAGGAATACACCCAGCACTGAGAATTCCAATCGCTGAACGTCTTAGGAATTTCCTGCGTGTTATTTTTTGCTTCATATTTCACATTCCTTTATACATACACTCAAAACATTTAAAATAACCGTTAATAATTATACTTTCGAGTCATACACTGAGCAATAATTCACTGATACAAATCAATCAATATACAAGATATTTAAGGCGCTAAGAAAAACTATTAAATATACCCGAGAGGCTTTTATTTATCAGTTAAATCTGCTACTGTATTGAAACAGGAGCGTAAGCATGTTTTATGTAAACCTCGCACAGAAAACGCAAGTTATCAAATTTATATAAGGAGTTCGATTATGCGAAAGCTGGTTTTAATCTTTTTATTGGTCCTGCTGATATCCTCAATCAGCTATGCAGATATCGTAATATTAGAAAGCCGGTGGTTGAAGGCTGAGATTAATGATGTTACAGGACGATGGACCTTGTTGGATAAACGCTCGGGAATCAGTTGGCCCTCGAAAGGATCGGCTGGCCCCGGTAGCGCTGAGTGGCTTGAAGGCGACTTTGAGAGGGCTGACAGCGCAAACAAAAATTCCATACATCTGCGCAACAAAAAGAACGGAACGGCTGTTGTCTTTGCCCTGGTTGATGAAGGAAAAACATTAGAGCTTCGTTATGAGAACAAGGCACACAGAAGTGTTCGTGTGCTTGAGGACACCCTGGCTATTACGGATATTGAGAGCGGCTACGCTATCTTGCCCTGCCGTGAGGGATTACTTATTTCGGCCAACAGCGGAAAAACATTTAAGCGAGTATTCGGCACATCAGATTATGAAGGCTGCCATATGAATATGCTCGGCTTTATAAAGAGCGGCTCAACAATGATTGCAACCTGGGACGATGCTTACGTTTTTCCGGAACTTCAGAGCAGCAGGCCCACAGATAAACCGTACAAGCAAAAGCTAACAACAACATTTGAATTACGCCGCAGTGCAAATTCGGTACGTCTTATGCCGTTAGGTAAAGGCAACTGGAATACGATAGCTGCCGGCTACAGGCGTTATGCCGAAAAGCAGGGCCTGGCGATAACACTTAGAGAAAAGATTCGCCGTGATCCACATCTCGAACTGATGATTGGAGCATCTAACGCCAAGCTGTGGACCTGTCTTGCGCGTCGTATGAACGAAGAGAGCACCAAGGAAGAATCGGTGAAAATTCGCTGGACTTTCGATGAGGCTGCAAAAATCGCCGAGCATCTTCGTAACGACCTTGATATCGATCGATGCCTGTTTATGGTTGGCGGCTGGACGGAAGGTGGTTATGACTGCCGGCATCCTGATAACCTGCCGGCTAATCCTGAGTGCGGAGGTAACCAAGCACTGTCGGACGCCATCAAGCGAATACAGGCATTGGGCTACGTCGGATGCTTACACGATAATGTGCAGGATATGTATCGGGACGCAAAGAGCTGGGACCCGGCATTCATCGAAAAACGTCGAGACGGCTCGCTTATCACAGGCGGCAGGTGGTTAGGCGGACGAGCGTACATGGTCTGCGCGCCGAAGCAATTAGAACTTGCCAGACGACCGCAGAATCTGCCTGCTATCCATAAGCTATTCTCGCCATGGAGTTACTTTATCGATACGACCTATGCGGTTGGACCCCGTGAATGCTTTGATCCCAATCACCCTGTCGATAGAAACAGCGACATCGCGTGGAAGATTCGCCTCAGTGACTACGCGAGGGAAGTATTTGGAATTTTCGGCAGCGAATGCGGCCGCGAGTGGGCACTGCCGCATAGTGATTTCTTCGAGGGACTCGTGGGTGTAAGTGGAAAGTACTACCACAACCTTAAACCAGAAGAAATCGGCGCTACGGTCATTCCCTTCTTTGAGATGGTCTATCATGACTGCCAGATATGCTATGGTAAGTACGGCTATCAGGCCCAAAAGGCTGCTGAATATGTCGCGCACCATGTTTTATGCGCCCGCCCCCTGCATTACCACTCTTTCCGAGACCATCTCTACTGGCAATCCGACCAGAGCAAAACAAATGAAAACAGTAAGTCGGATATCTCCTGTTATACCCGCAGTGATAACGGCTGGGCTGAAAATATGCATCCAATGGATGTATTTCTGAAAAATACTCATGAAGTATTGGGGCCGCTGCACAGTGTTACAGCCCACGATGTCCTGAAACAATTGGAATTTCTCGGCAAAGACCAAACGCTCCGGCAGGCGACTTACGGACAGGGAAAAAATGCGACAAGAATCATCGTGAATTTCTCAACAGCAGAAGCCCGGATTACATCGAAGCTGGGAGGAGATATAGTTCTGCCGCCGTGGGGATTCGTAATAGAAGGGCCGCGCTTTGCAGCTTTTCATGCCCTTCGCTGGAACGATCAAGTGTACAGTAGAGGTGTTTTGTTTACACTAAAGGCACTGGACAGTAAAAATTTGGATAGTTCTAAGCGTGTCCGCGTTTTTCATGCCTTCGGCTCTTCGATCCTTAAATGGAAGGGTAAAAGCTATAAAATAAAACGCGAGCAGGTGATACAACCTCAATAATCACAGAAAGTTAGGTAAATCTATAGAAAAATCTCAGAAAATAATCGTTACATTTAGTATCAATGCAGGCACCTATTTATGAAATCTTTACTAAATTCATATTCCATGGAGGGAAGTTGAAAATGTAGTGTACTGAATATACACTATCGCCCAAGTTCCTGCTTTTATTATTCTCCTCCAAAAAGCAGGGGCTTTTTTTCTAAATCCACTTTTTTATTTTTTCATGAGTTGTTTCTGGTTTGATTTTCGCTTTTTTTTATGGTGAGATATATAAGAGAGCCGACTATGAAGTTTTATCGTTATTGACTAAGATTAAATTCTGTTAGTTTCATTCGGAGGTCGAAAATGATTAAACCAATTCTCTGGAGTGTGGTTCTTTGTCTGCTCATAACCGGTATCGGACATGGTTCAGAAGAGTTTGTAAGGATCGAAAGGGTTTCTGACCGTGTGGTCATCGGCTACTGGCTTGGCACCGGAAGGACGAATTTAGTGGCGATAAAATCGCAAAAGGGCCTGGCAATCATCGATACCGAAATGTCACCACGCATCATGACACCAATTAAGAAAGCGCTTGAAAAGGCATTCGGGCGCGATGACTGGGCTTATGTCATCAATACACACGCCCACATGCATCATGCAGGAGGAAACAGTCTGTTCAAAGGTGCGGCGATAATCGGCCACGAAAATTTGCCCGCCGATATGCAATGGCTCATCAATAGGCAGGTAGATGAAAAATGGAAACGCAAGGACCTTGAGCATAATGCTAATACAATTCGTAACCTTCAGGCTTTACTGCCGCAGGTCGCCGGAAATCGATTACAAACCAGGATGATACAAGGCGAAATCAAGTTCTTCGAGCTAAACACGCAGGACATAAAGGAAGGTTTCGAAATAGTAAAACCGACTGTCACATTTTCCGATAAATACACTCTTGACCTTGGAGACCTTCGGCTTGAACTTGTTTTTTTTGGTAAAGGGCACAGTCTGTCCGACATTCTGATATATATCCCCAAAGAAAGAGTGCTTGTCACAGGCGCTATCGTTTATCAACGCGGTCATCTGCCCGGAATAACTGAAAGTGCCGAACTAAAGGACGTGTATCGATATATTTCCGTGCTCAATGCATTTCTCGATAAAAGTATAAAACTCGATTATGTTATTGCCTCCCACAGCTTCGTTCTTACCCGCAATGATCTCAAACTTGTCCGGGATTATTACACGACAATACTCGATGAGATGAGAGAAGCCCAACAAGAAGGCTTGACGCTGGAGGAGGCCAAGAATCGTTTCGCCGTTAATAAGAAATTCCCCCACTACTTTCAGAGACGATCCGCTCAATGGGCCAAAGCCAAACAGGACCGCAACATCACTGTCCTCTGGCAACGCCTGAAAGAGGCTAACCAGACTTCCAAAGCAGAGAAAAAAGATTAATAAAAGTATAAGCTTGCTGTATAATTTAAGAACAATATCATTTGGAAAATTAAAGTCTGTTATTGGAGATTAATCTGTGAGGAGATCGGCGATACCATTAAACTTACCCATTGGGATATTTACAGAGATAATCCTTCTCTGCTTGTTTTTTTCAATTCCAACTGCCTCCGGCCAGACCATAAAACACGCCGTCCCGGACGAACATCCCCGGCTTCTGGGCTCTCTTGAGCGTTTGCAGGGATTGGCCGCTAAACGCCCCGAGGCTTACCAGCGAGTTGTGCAGGTAGCACGCAAAGCAAATGCCGACGACCATGCGAAAATGATGTCGATGGCTATTGTCTGTGCGATAGAATCCGATGAGCAGCTTGGCAGACTCGCCGTGCAGAAGGCAATGACGTATATTAATGGCCCGATACGAAGCGGGCATGTCACCTTTGGTCACGACCTTGCCCGCTGCGCAATAGTTTACGATTTGTGTTATGAATTCTGGAACGAGGACCAACGAGCAAGTTTCCATGAATACATGAACAGGACAGTTGATGCGAATGTTCGCTCGGAAACCCACGTATTCCACAACGGCTGGTATGGATACAAGCACTGGGGAATCGGACTGGCCTGCTACGCGACTTATTATGAAAACGAAAGAGCCCCGGCAATCCTTCAGGCCCTTGAACAGGAATGGCTTACCCGCGCAGCACCGGCCCTCGAACTGGCCGGCGACGGAGGCGGATGGGCTGAGGGATATTATATACACTACTGGTTGTATGAATGGCTGTTCTTCTGTGAGGCCGCCCGCCATTGTGAAGGAGCTGACTATTACGCCGCTGCCCCGAAGTTTTTCAATAACCGGGCAATTGCAGGCATGTTTGAAACTTACCCCGGTATCAAGATATACAATTCCCGCCGGTCGGTCCCTATGGGAGATGGAGGCGGCCGTACTTTCGGAGGGGACCGGGATAAAACACTATCGGCAAGACGTATTCTGGTAAATTATTTTTTTGATGACCCAAACCATCAGGCTGTGCACACTTTCAACGAGACTACGCCCAGGTCGAGTGTGGGTGTATATGCGTATAAGGATTTTCTCTGGCGGGACACTTCTATCGAAAAAGGCGACATAAATGGTTTCAAGCTCTCTCATATAAGCCCGGGCCCCGGCTATGTCTATGCCCGCAGCTCGTGGGATGAGGATGCGACATATTTCTTCTTTAAATGCTCAGACCGATTCACCGCTCACCAGCATCTGGACGTGGGACATTTTCTTATTTACAAGTATGAGGAGCTTGCCGGCGACGGCGGCCATTACGACTCTTTCGGATCCGGTCACGATGTCAACTATCACCTGCGGAGCATTGCTCACAATACGATACTCGTCCATGACCCATCGGAGACATGGCCGAATATTCGCGCCGGTACTGTTACCAGTAACGATGGAGGACAATCGCATTCGTGGCCTCACCATAATGGAGCCGTAACCGACCCGCAGCAATGGTTAAAAGGACGCACACTGTATGATATTGCAGATATTCTGGCCTTCGAGGACCGAGGAGAGTATCTATATGTGTCCGGCGATTGCACGCGAGCCTATTCACCGGATAAACTTGATTATTTCACACGTCAGATTGTGTTTGTTAGACCGAGCACTTTTGTAATTTTTGACCGAGTATGTTCCACGAATCCCCAATTTAAAAAGACCTGGCTGCTACAGGCAATGAAGGAACCCGCTTATACCGGTCAGGATATGGTAATCACTAATGGTAAGGGACGATTGTTTATCCAGACTCTGCTGCCTGAGAATCCGCAGATCAAGCTGGTACAGGGAGCAGAACTTTACAGCTATGACGGAAATAAATATCTTCCCGGCCGGGATACGGGGCCTGCGCCTCAATGCCGCATCGAAATATCACCTCCCGAACCAGCCACAGTCGATTATTTCCTACATGTGTTGACTGCAACGGATGCCACAACAACATCAGTCGAAAAGGCCGCTTTTAATATTGACGGCCAGAGTGTTACGGTGACGATAGGCTCCGCAGAAATCACATTTGCGACAAATGAAGTCGGAGGCAATATCATCATATCCAGTCACACGGATATATTTGCGGACAAAATTATTGCCGAACATAAGTAACTGGCACTATTCTATTGAGCCGTAAAACGATCCTCATTAAGAATATCACCATCAACACTGTAATGTCGAAATGTCACTGTGGGCTCGCCTTGCGAACGGTCAACGATGACCCCAAGGAATCCCCCAATCACATTTAAGTACTGATGCTCGGGATATCTCATGTCATTACTCCAGCCTCCGGCATGCTTATCGCTGGCCGGTCCGCACGAGTATTCCCGCACACTTGTCTTAGCATCAACAGATACATATTGCCAGTGACGGTCTCCACAAACTACGTACATGTTCTTTTGCTGCGAAATAAACTCCCTTAGCTCATTGCCTTCGTGTGTAAAAGCTAAATTCGAATGGTTGTCATGTTTGTTGGTTCGATCGGGCCCAACGATGGGTGTCGGGCTGCACAAAATACGAAATGTCGCATCCGACTCCTGAACCGTCCGCTTAAACCATGCTTTTTGCTCTTTGCCCCAGATGGTTTTGTCAGGCCCGTCAGGCATTGTATTGGGACTGCGGAAGTCACGCCCTTCGACCAGCCATACCTGGAGGTCCCTGCCCCATCGAAAGGTTCGATAAGTTCTCTCGCCCATCGGGACCTGCTCTAAGAATACTCCCAGACCCTGCTCAAAGGTAAAATCTCCCATGAATTTAGTTTTTCTGTCGGGCCAACAATCGTTCATCCATGTGTCGTGATCGTCCTTAATGAAATAGCTGGTAACCTGACGATGAAATTCAACATTAGTCGGCAGGCTGTACATACGGGCCCAATGCCAGCGTGCCAGGGGTAAAGCCTTGGCCAGCTTGTCATAATAGATGATATCACCGGTATGAACAAAAAAGCTGGGATCAAGCTTCAACATGGCAGGATAAATTTTATAGCCGCCGCCGACAGCATCCTGGTCAGGATAAGCTTGGCCTGTTGTAACAGTAAAGACAACTCGTTCAGGTTTATCGGCACGAGGCGCCGTTTTAAAACCGCCATTTACAAACTGCCCTTTTGTTCCCGTCCCCGCTGTCGCCTCCACACGCATCTGGTACCTTGTATTCGCTTTGAGATTAGACAATTTGAACTGATGAGTGTAATCACGTTTCGGATCTACGTTGTTCCAATTAGTAGTCTTCCAGTTAGAAGCACCCTCCATCTTATACTGAAGCCTGACTTTCCCGCCTGCTCCCGGCACGGCCCCTTCAATTGTCTGGATTGTTGAATTCTCTGGGAACTTGACGACCGGAGCCGAATCCGGCCTTCCCTTGCGATTTTTTGACAATTTACCGGTTTCGGAATCTTTATAAAGAACCTCTGGCATAGGTGCTTCCAATCCCACCCGTTCCGGTTGGCGTGTCAGACGCGTCCAAACAATAGCTTCCTTGTCACTCACTTCCCCGATTTTAATTCCTGCGGCTTGATAAGGCCCTCCCGATGAAATGTCACCGCAACCATACGTAGCCAGGAGAAAAACTATTAATACTAACTTCATAATAGGTTTCATAATCATTCAAATATCCTTTCTAATTAAACCTTTAGAACGCAACTCTTTGTATATTTCATAGTATTAAGTTCTTATAACAATTATCCTTATCAACCGGTAATCGTCAAGAGATTACTCTTGTCGAGGACAAATTGTGAGATTGACAAAAAAGCTGAATGGTATTACCCTTTATCACTAATAAATATAGTGACACCCAATAAGGAGACCAAGATGATAATCAAACGCATATGCAAACCTGTCACATTTTCACTTGTTTTATTATTAACTATAAGTTGCAGCCCTGAGAGTGCAAGTCAAAATCCACAACCAAAGTCCCGCAGTATTGAGCTGATGCGGGACACATGGGGCGTTCCGCATATCTTCTCCGATACGGACGCCGGTGCAATGTACGGTTTGGGTTATGCTGCAGCAGAGGACCGGGCCTTCCAGATGTACTACAATCTCCGCATAATACAGGGTCGCCTGGCCGAACTTGTCGGTGATGTGAAAACCGGTGTCACTGAAAGACGCCCTCAAGGCAGAAATTCGGCTCTTCGTAGTGATATAAAAATGCGCACCATCGGATACTATCTCGCCGCCCAAAAGGTCGCCGCTAACCTCGACAGCGAAGTCCTTTCTCTGCTCCAGGCCTACAGTGACGGCGTCAATGATTACATTAACAATCACCCCAACGAAATGCATTATCTGTTCGATAAGCTCAACCTGGATCCTGAACCCTGGACACCGGCGACCTGCATTGCATCCTGGTGGCGACTGGGTCTTTTTTTCTCCGGCGACGGTCTGCGCGAAGCAGCCGCCTATTATGAGATTAAGGAAGGAAAGAGAAGGGTTCGCACCTTCGCACCGACGGACGCCGCAGGTGCTTTACGCGGCCGGCCTATAAGAGATGATGCCTCTGTGATCCAGCGCCAGGATGTCACAGACGAATGGGTCCGGAAGGTCATGGACTTTACGCTAAAGCATAATTTGAACCGAAAGGTTGATAAGTCACCACCGCGGCGTATGCCGCCTACTCCGCGCTTCAGTCATGCCTGGATTGTAGGTAAAAGTAAAACCACCAACGGCTCATCCGTACTGGTCAGTGACCCGCAGACGCCGGTCCGTAATCCATCGCTGCTTTACGAATTCCATGTAAAAGGTAAGACATTCAATGCCCGCGGTGTCGGAGTTGCAGGCAGCCCCATTATTCTGATAGGCTTTACACAAAATGTCGCATGGGGTTTGACTGCGCTCGGTGCCGACCAGGCTGATTTGTTCATGCTCAAAACCGACCCCAACCATCCAGATCAGTATCTTTTCGACGGTCAATGGCGCAGCATGGAAGTTCACAAAGAAACAATCAAGGTCAAAGACGGCCGCGAGCGAACCATCACATTTAGGCAAACTCATCTCGGGCCAGTTGTGACATCTGTAGCGATGGGCGTCCATCTAGGTGATGAAGTTGCACTAAAGAGGATACCAATATGCGATATAAATCATGATACTTTCCGAGGCGCATTGGATATGATGCGCTCGAGGGATGTTTATGAGCTCCAGCAGGCCCTTGGCGGCTGGCGCTTTCCAAGTGGAAATTGTGTGTTCGGTGACAATAAGGGCAATACCGGTTATAAAACAGTTCTGGCGTTACCCATCCGCTCTGCAAAGGCACTGCTCGATGGCAGGTCCGCCCACGAGGGATGGAGCTCTGAAAATGATTGGCAGGGAATCCTGCCTCATGAGTTGCTGCCTCAGGTCATCAATCCCAAACAGGGTTGGATTGTCACGGCCAACCATCGGCCAATCGCATCATTCTATCCGATATCCATGGGTATTTCGACCGGCAGCCTCGGCGACACCGACCGCTCATGGCGACTTAAGGAACGTATGCAAAAAAAAGACCTCTTCAGACCGGAAGATGTTCTTGATATACACTATGACACAGTCGCCCCCATCAAGCGCGACCTTGTTCGTCTTGGTTATCATTTGCGTGATGTGCAGAACTTTGCGCTGGAAGAAGAAACACTCATGGTCCTGGAATACCTCGAACAATGGCGAGCCGCCGGATTTAAATCTGAAATGGCTGTAAAAGGAACGGAAATCATGAACCTTATGCCAATGGCGTTCAGGCAGAACTTCGTAGCGGCCACGATTTACGGTGGAGGTATTTCAGGCCTCTGCAATATGCTCCAGACCATCAACGCCCGGATTGAAAAAGATCCAAATGCCATACTGAACGCTCCGGAAGCCGAATATGTTAATCTTATTCTAAGAGCAGCCTGGCGATACGGCAAAAGCAACTATGGTGACGATCCGGCAAAATGGCACGAGGCAGGCAAGGCCAAACTTCTCGAAACGAAACTCCCATACTTGTCAACACTGGATGGCTTCGGCTCGCTCGACCAGGAGAAAGATATCACATTCCCCGCTCTAAGCTGCATCGAGGGCGGAACTATACTCTCTCAGCGGGCACAATCCTATACGCAATATGTTCCATTGAATGACGCTGATGAATCCCTGGCACTGCTGCCTGTCGGGCAGTCTGAGCAGCCCCAGAGCCCATACAGACTCAGCGGTTACGACCTTTGGGGCAAAGGCAAACTGCGCCCGGCCCCACTGTCACGAGAGAAAGTGGAAAAGTTCGTAAAATCAAGGAAAAGTCTATAACTTATACAGACCGATCTTAGCGAACCTGTATGTTTACGCTACTAATTGCCCCTGGCAACCTTCTGTTGAAACTGCTCCTGCCCACCAATGCCCTGCCTGCCAATGCAAAGCACCCGGCCATCGACCAGACTCAAAATCACACGGCCATTGCGATCAACAGCCATACCCCATGGCACGGGAGCAGACGGAAGCGTTTGGCTCCAGAGTGGTTCACCGTTCCTAAGATCGATCGCGGTAACTTTCGATGCATCAACCACCACAACGGCGTTTGTTGTCACGGCAACAGCTATGCTCTCAGAACAGACATGCTGCCATAGAGGTTTATCGGCAACTTTGAATGCTCCCCAGGCCTGTGTTATATGTCTCGGGATTTTTTCATCCGTAACGCACCGGCTCAATACACTCTTGTCAAGCGGCTCATAGCACAGCAGCTTGCTGTTGTCTATCCAGACTACGTCGCGCCGACCGGTTGAGGCATGCAGAAGCTTCTTCGTCACCGTGTGGTCATACACAGGGATATCGGGGCGCGTGTAGAATGGGCTTCCGCAGGCGATAACTCTATCGCCCACAAGGAAAAGCTCCCAACCACGCGGAGTGGTTGACTGTGTATCGGCCAGAGGGGCGGCATCATTGAGACACCGTCCATTTTGAATATCATAGACCGCAGGTGAAACGGCATTTCCACCGGCAAGATAGAGCTTGTTCTCGTGGAGCAATAGGTGCCCCTGAACGCTAACGCCGGTGTTTGCATCCGAATCCAAATGTCCGGAGGTATCGTTGCACCATCGAACATTTCCGGTAGCCGGACTAAGAGCATACACGTAGGTCCCATCGTAGTTCACTAAACCAGCAGCAACATAAGCGGTCCCATCTTCCACAAGAACACCGCTCGCCGCCGGCCAGGTTGAGAGGATTTTGCCGTAAACAGGGATATTGCGTTCGGCTGGCGCGGCTCTAAAACGCCAAAGCTGCCGGCCCGTAGCTGCCTCAAAGCAGTACACCCAGCCATCACCCGAACCAACAAGCACCCGTCCCTTCCAGATAGTCGGTGCAATGCGAATCTCGCCACCGGTGTAGGCCTTCCATTGCTCACGCCCCGTGTCACTATCCAACGCCCGGACAACACCGTCCGAACCGGCCAGCAGAACAAGACCGCCGGCCGTTACAGGAGCTGTAAGACGAACACTCCTCACAGCAGACGACTTTGTCAGCCAATGCCGGCGGCTGCTCTCAGAAACGACCGCCCTGCTCGTCGCGGTTCGCTGGTTGTTTGCCCTGAACGTGGGCCAGTCGGCATCAGATACGCTCAGGCTCTGAACCGGTGTGAATTTGCCGCGTCCCTTTTCGAGCCGACTCGACCAGAATTTTTTAGGCGTGAAATCGAAATCACCCGCCGAGCCAAGGCATGTAAAACCATTCAGAGTAAGCTGGCAGTCACAGACAAAAGGCCACCAGTAAAGAAGACCATTGGCTACCGTTACTCCATCGTGACAGGGAGGACGAATAGGTGACAGCCATCGTGGACGATCACTGGCCAGGTCGAAACGAACCGTGCCTCCCATAGCCCGGAATAAGAGGCTGTCTGAAGTAGCTGTTGGGCGGGTACACGCCCGCCGCCCCGTCGGAAGCTCCGCAAGGACCTCTCCTGTCAGTGGGTCGAACTTTTTGCTGAAGTTGTTTCCCCACGGACCACTGATTGCATACAAGGCCTCGGGGTAAATGACCAGTTGAAAGTTGTCATACGGGTGCTGCCATAGTATCCGGCCGTCTTCGGTGGAAACGGCCAGAAGTTTTCCCATCTGCGGTCCGGCAAAATAAAGCGCACTGTCACCACACTTCAAATAAACCGTCGTACGCCAGTTTGTTTGCCAGCTCTGACGGGGAAGGTACTCACCGATAGTCTCGAACAGCTCGGGCGAGTTATCCTTCGTCTTGCGCCATAGAACCTGTCCTGTTTTTGAGTCAAGGCAAGTCAAATAAGTCCCAAACTTAAAGGCAAAAATCCGCCCGTTCTTCATACAGACTGCACGACCGTCCATTGGCTCATCTTCGCGGTAGTGCCATAATACTTTTTTGGTCTTAGGATTGATAGCCAGGAGGTTACGACCATATCCCCAGGGCTGCTCGGACTGGTTGTAGCCTTTTGATATTCCGGTCCATGGCCAGCCGTGAGCCTGACGTTTCCAACGCATCGTTTCGTCCTTCAACTCGGCTTCTCCGAGGAGAGCATAAAGCACACCATCTTCCAGTGCCATCCACTTCCAGAACGTCCCCCCCGCCATGCTCACCGGCGGAATGATCTCACCTTTTGTCTCGCCCGTGACGGTATCGATAAGTTTGCAGGATTTGTCATCACCTAAGAAGAGCGTTTTCGACGTGGCAATCATCGTATTTCGGTGAACCATTAAACCTTCCGGCAGGGATCTTTTCCAGAGTATCGTACCGTTGAATCCATTGAACGCAGCCAGCGTGTTCAGAAAAGCTTCCTCACGCTCGTGCCATGCAACATGACCGAAGGCTTTGAACAGGCGCCCGCCGGCAGTGACAGCTAACTGCGGCGCAGGGCCATAACGAGGGTCAGCCAGAAACTGTGTCATATACGGCGTGCGGATAAGGCGATCCTGCGAAAGCGGATTGTTGTCCGGGCCATGATAAGGATGGCTCCAGTCGTCCAGACCTTCAGGAAACGGTTTGCTTAAAACTTTCCGTCCTATTAATGCTTTTCCTTCCGGCCGAAGCACCCGCAACACTTCTTCCGGAGGTACACGCCTTGCACTGCCAACTGCAACAACGGCATCGGCGATATTGTCGGCCAGATTTAATTTCTTCAGCGACCCCTTGCCCACAAAGATACGTGTTCCATAGAAGCCCGCATCATTGGCTATCTCGCATGCTTTTTCCACATTTTTCGCCTGCGGTAACTGCATATATACCAACAGCTCGCTTTCACGCACCAGTTCCAGCGCAAGCTCACAGGTCGGATCACCAAGCAACACACAGATTCCTCGCTTAACTCCAATGCGTTTGAGAATCGGGTTTTGCTGATTAGCCGCAAAGGTCAGGGAATGAACAACCAGCAGGCAGGTAATTGCTATCAAGAGGCATCGCTTCATTTCTTTTCCTCCTAAAAAAATTAGCCGGGTTTTCCTCAAAGCATAGATTCGGGATAACCACGAACCTTTCGGAACACCAAGTTACCAAATCCTTTTCAAAACTACAAACGTCTTTGGTTTATAACCTGTAAACATCCGTTCGGCGGTCAACAATATGCCCACTCTTGTCCGCTAAGGCTTTGGAAAGGTCAATCTCAGTGATATTATATGACTGATTTTTGTCTTTATTATTGCATACAACAGCTCCGTTCGGGCCGGTAATGAGCGACTGTCCCGGATGGGTAAATATTATAAAAATCCCATTTTCAAAGGACCGGGTCCTCATCATGCAGAGATTCAAATCCCCGTGCATTCCATAAGTCGGATTGAAAATTACTCTTGCTCCCTTAAGAGTAAGCGTTCGTGTCGTTTCCGGCCAGCGACGGTCCGCACAAATCATTACTCCGAACAGACCGAAATCAGACTCATATACATTAAGGTGTTTGCCCGGTAAATATTTGTAATCATGTGTCTGGATATGAAGCTTATCATACATTCCAACCAGCTTACCAACTCGATTGTATATTAAGGCGGTGTTATATACCCCATCAGCAGCCTCACGCGTACAACCATAAAAAAACCATGCCTTGTTCCGTTTTGCCCAGTTCGAGACTACCTGCGTGTATCTCGAAGTTACAGGATTAATTGCATACTTAACCATATCGCCTTTTGTTACAGATTTCTCCGTCGATACATATCCATCCAGAAAATCCTCCGGGGTGACTACAACATCCACTTTGTGATTCTTCTCGATGTCCTTAAGTATATTCGTCAGGCTCGTATGGTTCGCTCTCAAATTGCCTTTTTCCGGATAAACCTTTACCTGTGCTATGCGGATTTTGGATGTTAGTTTCCCCTTCCGGATTTCGGTATCCGAGTTTTCTTTGTTGGCCTCAGCCAATACCTTTGAGACACTGATGCCGACAACACCGGCGGACTTAAGAAAATCTCTTCTGGTTTGTTTTAACATGACTGTTCGCCTTCCTCTTTACTGCGTATTTTTTTGGCTGCTGAAGAAGCTGCTGTACCCCCCTATTTCCGCATCCTTACCTGTATCATCGGCCAGAAGTGCTTTATAATTTGTTATGACTTTCTTATAGGCATTGGCGTGTTCTTCAATTATTTCAGGCAAATAACGCTTAAACCACGGAACTTCAAAGACACGGAGGTTAATACTTTCCGCCACAGGCAGCTTTTCGATGTATTTGTCAATGTTAGCAGATTCATCAAGGTAAGCAATACGCGTTGGCCTGCCGTGTCCGTAAACGTCCATTGTCGTAAAAAGCGGATGCAGGTGCAAAGGCTTATTACAGCCGGGATTACAGACAGAACCTTCCCCGCGGACCGCTTCACTGAACCTCGACAATGAAAGACCATCCAGTTCCTCAGCAATATACCTGAAATGCGGATAGTACCAACCGCCCTTGGTCGTGTTGGTACCTTTTGTCGGACGGATCGGCCTGATTCCCGCACTATCATCGAGAAGGTCACAGAAGTAGTTCATTGCCCTGTCGATTTCCGCCATCTGCTTCGGATACAATTCCAGTTGCACAAGTCCGAAAGCGGAGCTTAACTGGTGTATGCGATGCTTATACCCGCCACTGGGCAATCCGGCAAAAGGTTTAAGTTCTTTTAATGTAATCTCATTATGGCGTATGTAATGGCCAAACAAAATAGCGCGTTCATAGATCGACTGCTCGTCAGTAAATAATATACCTCCTTCACCGATAGCCAAAGATTTACCGGTCATCAGGGAAAAAGCCGAGGCCTCACCGAAAGTACCAACTTCTTTACCCTTATATAAAGCACCGTGTGCATGTGAACAGTCTTCGAGGATTTTGATGTCGTGTTTTGCAGTGATCTGAATAATGGCATCCATATCAGCCGGCATACCTGCATAATGCACGACTATAATGGCTTTCGTTCGCGGAGTGATTCGGTGTTCAATATCTTTAGGGTCAATGCATATGGTATCAGGGTCAACATCTGCAAAAACAGGAGTGGCGCCGAGATTATAGGCCGGGGTGACAGTGGCCCAGTAAGTAAGACTCGGCACGATGACCTCGTCACCAACTCCGATACCCATACCATACAAAGCCCCCAGGATAGCAGCGGTTCCATTATGATACGCCAGGCCGTACTCTCGACCAAGCAGCTTGGCATACTTTTTCTCAAATTTCTTCGTTAAATCAAAGCCGGACATCCCGCCGGCCCGCAATACTTCTAAAACCGCCTGCTCATGCCGCTCGGTGACAACTGGCCATTTGAACATATCCTCCTGCTGTGATTTCACCGCTCTTTCACCACCAAATAGTGCCAGGTC
>CAZWME010000025.1:0-17673 GCA_964634515.1 uncultured Pirellulales bacterium
ATTCCAGATTTGATAGAGTTGGGCCTCGATGCCTTGAATTCTCAGATATTCTGCATGAGCGTTGAAGAAGTTGGAAAGAGATTTAAGGGCAAAATAACATTCTGGGGCGAGATTGACCGCCAGCATATTCTACCCGGCGGCTCAAAGGAAGACGTTATAGAAGCTGTCAATAAGATTAAAAATGCTTTATACGATAATGGCGGCGTGATTGCTCAGTGCGAGTTCGGCCCCGGTGCAAAACCGGAAAATATCTATAGAGTTTTTGAGACGTGGAACAGTTTTTCAGGATAATTTATCAAAGGGCAAATGGTAGCAGCTAAAACTGCACGAAAAGGGCTTAAACTGTAGCAATTGTACGATGAATTTGATACCTTAACATACATCGGAAGGGTTAGCAGTATTGATTATTGGTTAATATGGGAAATCTCATATAAACATATTATCAGACATAAATAAAAATTTATCCAAAGGAGAATGGTTCATGAAAAATGTGTTCTTTATTATTGCGGTTCTTTCTTTACTTCTTTTTATCATGCCCTGTGAAAACCTGAAAGCTCTCTATCAGTTCACCGGAAAAGATACAGCTTATTTTCGTGATTGGATTTTGTGTGGTCCGTTTCCGAATTGCCCCGACGGTGATCCTGTAAATTATAAACATTTTGATCAGTGTAAAGGATTTTACACTGATTATCTCAAATCCATTGGCGGTCAAGCCAATGCTCAACCACAAAACGGCACTCTTGTTGAAGTGCCGGATCTAAATCTGAAACGCCAGTGGTATTATTATCAAAGTGAAACGGACAAAATTCCTTTCAATTCTATTTTTGAGCCTAATGATATGGTTGTGGCTTATGCATTCTGTCAGGTAAATGCCAATATCCGGCAGAAAGCAATCCTCTCGCTGGGCAGTAATGATGGCGTCAAGGTGTTTTTGAACGGGGAAAAAGTGCATGAAAATCATCCAATGAACGGCAGATGGCTGCAGAAGGACAATGATTACGTGCCGATTATCTTAAGAAGCGGTATCAACAATTTTTTGTTCAAAGTGGACGAAGGAACAGGCGATTTTGGACTCGTGGTACGTTTGCTCAATTACGATGCAACCGTGGCTGATATTCGTCGTAATCTGCACAGCCATAAGGCGTTGTCACTGGTTTCCGAAAGTACGCTTCTGATTGCACAATTCGGCCAGCCGTATAAAATCGCTGCACTTTATCCGGGAGAGGAGGCATTGATTGAAATATTTGACGAGAAATCCAATAAGCTCGCTCAAAAAAGCGGATTGCCCGGGTCTCAAATGCACTTTCATTTGGATGATTTGCCTGATGGTTTTTTATTGGCCCGGGCTACGTTCGAAACCCCCGAAGATGGAGAAATTATCTCAGAAAAAAGGCATTTTAAGGGTAAATTGAAAAGGCATCCGGTTGTAAAAATGTTGAATCGCAATTTAATGCCGCTTGGTGATAACGGCGAACCATTCTTTCCGATCGGTACCTATGGTGCACCTGCCCAAGACTATAGCCAGATGAAAAATGCCGGTTATAATTTTGTTGTTGCCGGCACAGAAGATCTCGACAAAGTCCATCAGGCAGGCCTGAAAGCTGCGGTTCCCGTCCACGGTATTTCGTTGATACGGGATAAAATAACAAAATACAGAAATCATCCGGCAGTACTTTGTTGGATGTTATATGATGAGCCAGGGTACAATCGTGCCGACTTGCTCGATATCTACAAAATTTACAATATTGCCTATGAAGTTGATCCGTATCATCCTTCATATCTTGTCATTACCACAAGCTCGGTGTATGAAACTTTCGGCCGATGTTGTGATGTTTTGTGTATCGATACGTACCCTATCGAAAAAGGTAATATTTTGGATGTTGGAAATAACATTGCCTTAGCATATATGGTTTCCAATGGCGCTCAACCGGTCTGGCACTGTGGTCAGATGTTCAAATGGCCAGCCCAGAGGCGTCCCACACCACAAGAACATCGTTTCATGTCTTACTTTGCACTGATGGAAGGGGCCAAAGGAATTCTGTGGTACAAATATAAAGGGTACGGCCAGTATCTCCCTGAAGATGACCCTACACTGTGGCAAACACACAAAAAACTTTTATATGAATTGAATGAACTATCCCCCCTGTGGATGACGAGCGGCTCTGGAGAACCAGTTGCAGTGACTGATGGTGAAATGCCCATCCGTGCACGGTTAAAAGAGTGTGCTTTGGGAACATGGCTCATTGCAGTTAACACGTCGAAAATCAACGCCTGCACCGCTGAATTTGCTTTGCCCCAATTTCAAAATACCAGTGCAAGTGTTTATGGAACCGACCGGCTGCTGACTATTTCTAATGGGCGCTTGAAGGATTATTTTTACCCCCTTGATGTTCACATTTATCAAATCCAATAAAATTTTACGCTGCCCAGTAGCAATTTTTACCTTATTATAATTATACATCGAAAACAATTTTAGCTATTATACGAATGACGAATATATTTTAAAAGTAGGGTTACAGCCAGTCACTAGTAAACCACTTTTTTGAATCTATGTGTTTTTTACTTGTTGACTTGTTAACCACTTGTAAGTCTCATTTTTGACTAAAAAACGCATTTTAATCTCTTGCTGCTAAAGTACTTACAAACCGCCTTTCGGATTCGAAGTCCGCGACTCTGTCCAATTGAGCTACGGGCGCATAAATCCATAAGTATTTGACATCTAACAATTTTCCAAATTATCTGTCAATTCTTTAGAGGAGCTATTTGGTAAATATCACTAAAAAAAAGTATCATTCTAATATCAATGTTTTCTTTTTTTAAGATAACGAACCACTAACATTTGACTGCCTGTAAGTAAGTTTAATTTCACCAGCCTTCGGCAATGATTTCAATTCCACAAAGCAGGGGTCCGGCTTTTCCTTCAGTTGTGGGAGTTAGAGTGATTTTCAAATCATCTTTTACGTTAATTCCTTTAAATTCCTTTACTACGCTGTGATTTGTTCGGCCGGCCTCCTTTACGATATCGAAGGCTTTCAATATCTGTTTACCCTGTAGTGATATATTGAATAAACGCCGCCCAATCTCATATTCGGCATTCTCAGCAAAATACAAGCGTACAGTATAAGGCCTGGGGCTTTCAAAAGCACCCTTGATGCGCTCTTCCTGCCAGGTAGGAATTTTTCCGATGTGCTTATCGAAGGCGTTCACACTTGAGGGATTCCTTCCCGGTTGAATAAACATGCGGATGGAGACTTCTCTGAGTTCTGTTACACCCGAAGCGGTTATCCAGTTATACTTATCATTTACTTTCGAGCTGTGGGAACGGAACCACTGAGGATTTTTATATTTTGCTCGAATTGGGATGTCAGGTGACGGGCCTCCAATGCTTGGAAATTCCAGCCACAACATATCTTTTTCTGCGTAGCGATTGCCCGGGGCGCCTAAATTAATTCCTACTTGCTTAACCGGCGTTACCTCATCCGGAACGCGGTAGTAGTCAAAAGTCCAATGCACGACCTCCGGCATATGTACCAGGGCAAGTGATGCCTGATTCTGGTAGCTGCAAATGCAGGTTCGGGTATAGTCCGGCGCATTTAGAACACCGTTGGCGATGATTAAATTCGATGTGCACCCTGACTTAAATCCGCCAAGGCTGGCCGTACTTTGTCCTTTAGTCAGATCTATAAACGCTCCGGAGGCCGAACGAAAAGTCAGCAGGTTCTCACTTGCTATTGCCGTATTGCACCCCTTGAACCGAACCCACGTCCATGGAACCGTTTGACCGGTCATCGGATGTTCGCGTGTTATTTTTTTGCCGGTAAGCAGGTCGAAAACCTTCGCTTCAGCGGGGGCAGAACCGCTGCCGCCACCGGTTTGTGTAATAATCCAGTCGTGGTATAGTATCGGGGGACCTTTGTAGCTATCATCGATTCTCCAGAGTACTTTGCCGTCCGATCCTCTATAAGCCGTCATGCCCTTGCCTATTTCATCTCTTGCTCTATCCCCGGAGAGGCTGCCTGCCTCAAGCAGTATATCGTGCTCGGTAGAATAGGCAAGCCATGTGCCAAAAATGCCTTCATTGCTTTTCCAAAGCATCTGGCCCGTCCGGGCGTCTAAGGCATACAATGTGTGTTCTTTCTCGAAGTTGAGCCCCCGACGTTTCAGGTAAGCCAGCTTGGCCGCACTAATCCCGTCGATACAAAATACTTTGTTGGCTGTTGTAGTAATGGTGTTATGGCGAAATGAGTATTTTGCGCTGCGTTTCCAGAGAACTTCGCCGGTTCGGCGATCCATGGCAATGAGCATCTTACTGCCTGAAGCATAGTCAGCATTGACCGTTATCCCGGAGATATTGCTCAAACTGGCTTGTTTGACTTTCCTGTTAACATCAGGTTTGCCGTTCGGGAGGGCGACCAGATAAGGATTGAGTGTAAAAGTGCTGCTGTCAACTTTCCTATTATGTCCTTCAATGGCCAGTACATTTTTTCCTTTACGCAACAAGCTACTGTGATTATCAATCTTGAAATATTCCCAGCCCCTGCGTTCATGTTTATCTATACCCGAAGCTCTGGCTCCGCTGCCATTGGATATGCCTACGCGTAGGATTTCCCTGCCGTTGAGGTAGGCAATAAAGGCGTCATCGTACTTTACGACCAATCCCAATTCGTGGAAATTATTCGGATTCCGTATGCTGAATGATTTGCGTATGTACACGGCAGAATAACTGTTTTTCATATTCTCCAGCGTTGTTTTGTTATCGTCATCATTGTAGCCGAAACCTGCTGCTGAGGTGCTCCATTTTTTGTCGTTGAAATCCGGCTGTATCCATCCATTATTCGGATGAGTGCCGGCCAGGTACTGCCAATCGGCGCCTTTACCAATAATCGATTGCATGTTCTCGGGCAGCTCTGTACTTGTTTTTTTGTCCTTTAGCGGAATATTAAATGGAGAAGCCGTGGCGAGCAGCAGATCTTCCCACACCGCAATTGTGCCCCATCGAGGTTTGTCTTCGTGCGGTATTGAGAATTCTTTAGTAGTCCTGCCTGTAGCCGGGTTGAGTACATGGATAGTGTTTCCATATACGACGTAAACTGCATCCGAAACGGATACATAGTTGCTTCCAATCTCATTTGCTCCCGGTTGATGGCTGGTGTTGTCGTAATACTTGCCCAGGTCCGGGAATTGTCTTTCCCATAGTAAGCGGCCGGTATAGACATCAACGGCCCGTAGCAAATCCGGCCCCTCGATGAAAAGCCGTCCGCCAACGACCTGTGGAGTTGGGCCGTGTCCGTGCCGGGGTAATATCTTGTCATTAGAAGGACCGCCGAACCACAGAAGACCCAGTGGAGCTTTGACTTGTTTATCTTTGGACATCACAGTATTGGCGGAATCACCGTACTGGTGGGTCCAGTCGGCCGAGTCCGGTAGTGGGCCATTTCTGGTTAATGAAATAAGTCCATCCGAGCTTGTAATCGAACAGCCGGGCAGTTTTGAATTTATGGCCTGGGTAAAGAAATCAACATGTTTGTTCTGAGGTATAGAAAAGTAAGTCGTGCCTCCGTATGGACGCAACGAATTAAAAACACGCTCAATAAAGGTACTGCCTTTATGAAAGCCCGCTGCTTCGAGGTCTTCTGATACAATCAGATTAGCCATATATTGAGGCAGTTGCATCGTTGTGATATCACCGAAATGAATTGAAATCCGCATTCCATAATGCCCGGCTTCGTCAAGTTTTTGGCGTATAGCTTCGATTTTTTCAAAGTCCGGTTCGACGGTGATAATATGTAAATCTGATTGGCTTACCAACTGAGAAAGAAGCTCACCAGAGCCAAGTCCAAGTAAGAGGCAATATCCATCTCTTTGGTCTGTAGTTTCCAATATTTCTCTGGCTTTTTCTTTCCAAAGTTTGGAGCTGTCTGGTAGTGGTTTGATTTTTTGAGCATAGTGTTTTGGTTCGGTTTTTTCATCTGCGAAACAATAGATACTGCCCTGCAGAGTAATCACAAAAAGCTTGTTGTCTGCGGCCAGCATGTTCCACACTTCACCGTTTACTTTTGCCTGCCATGAAACCTTAGGTTCATCATTTTCCAGGGGTATATTGATGGCAAAAATACTGCCTTCGTCGCCACTACCATATAAACGTGAACCGGCCTTCATGTATATTCGATTAAGTTTAGATGGGGCCTTTGCCTGCCACAATCTCTTTACTTTTTTGGTTTCCGGTTCAAATTTGCAAGCTATAATTGAATCAAATGTTTTGCCGATGATAACATCATCTGCTATTACTGATGCTGGTGTACCAGGAGTTGCGATGCCGTCTGAAAGTCTGTATGTGGTTCCACGGTTGAAGAAATGGTCGCCCGAGGTGATAACCTCACATGCACCGGTTTTTCCATATTTGTTCAAATGGTAGTACAGGAACTGTCCTGTATTTCGGTCGTAAGCAGCCGGTACGGAACGGCCACCAGATATCAGTAGCTTGTTTTCTGTGGCGACCAAATACCCCTGTGGTGCTACACCAGCAAAGGCTGGGCTGCTGTGAGGCTGCATGATGTAAGTTGCACCACTGCCACTATTAGTCCAAATGATATCTCCGGTATTAGCGTCTATTGAGTGGATAAAGATACCCATGAAAGGCCAAATGCTGGCAGCGAAGTATATCTTATCCTCATATAGAACCGGCCCTCCCCGCATAGGCCACATGCTGACCAGTCGATTGTTGCCGATGACTTTTTTCTCGTTGGGACCTCCGAGGAACTTGCGAATAAGTGAACCGCTTTTAGCCTTAAGGCAATAGAGATATCCGTCATCGGAGGCGAAGTAGAGCTTGTCTTTATAAACTATCGGTGCAAAGCGCACCGGGCCTTCGGTGTAGAAACGCCACTTCTCTACCCCTGTTTCAGTGTCATAGGCTGTTACAGAGTCTGAAACCATTGAGCCGACGAAAATGGTCTTTCCGGCAACAACAGGTTCGTAAGAGGCGTCAAACTGCATTCTGTATTCACTTTTTGGCCAGGCGGGTTTGGGAGGTGCCAGCTCACGGACCCATCGCAGATGCATCGTAGTTGGCAGTTCCTCAGGCGATGAAGCGCAGCGGCCCGCATCATATCGCCACATCGGCCAGTCGTGCCCATACACCATGGTTGGGAGAAATAATGCCGGAAAAATCCAACAGCCGATAATAATAAGTAAAAATAGATGTTTGTTGATGTTTTTACCTAAATTAGCAGTAAGTCTGAGTTTGTAATTGTTTTTAGACATAAAATCTGTACCTCACCAGTTGGCAGAAAGACTCTTGTTTGATATTCTTTGGAATGGACTATAAAATCGTCTGTAGTTAGCTCCTCTCTCTATTGCAGATGACGGTTCATACTTGTAACATCATACAGCTATATCTATACAGGCCGAAGCGCCCCGTGTTTTAGGCGATAATTGGAACATTATTGGTCCATATACACCATATTAAATCTTCTACCTTATTATATTAGCAAATTCACCGCAAATGTTCAACATATTTTGGTCCACATATAGGAGAAATTTCCCGATTTGAGTGAACATCTATTGACTTAATGGACGTATATATGGTAAAATAAAGGCTAATTTGTACGGTTTTTGTTGTTTTCATAGCTCTACAAGGTGTAATAATATAATCACAGTCAATGGCCTGGAGCATCGGTAAATAGGGAGGCAGGAAATAGCCATATCTTCGAAAATTCCATTGCTGTCTTTGACGCTACTCGTATATTTAGCGGGCTCTATTATTACTCCTGCCCGTGGGGCGTCCGGCAACGGTCAATCTGTCCGGATTATCCTAAATGAGATTATGTACCATACTTACTCACAGGAGAATCAGGCTGAGGACATTGGTGCTGAATATATCGAGTTATTTAACCAGGGAGCCCAATCAATCAGCCTGGTTGGCTGGCGGCTCACTAAAGGAGTGAATTTCATTTTTCCGGAAGTAACTCTCGGTACAGGAGAGTATCTTGTAGTTGCGGCGGATGTGGATACGTTTACTTCCAAATATCCCGGTGTTGCCAATGTTGTCGGGGGCTGGGAAGGCAGATTAAGTAATAGCGGGGAGGTGATCGAGCTGGTTGACAGCACCGACCTGATGATAAACTCGGTCAGTTATGCCGACCAGGGTGACTGGGGGGTTCGTGAGATGGGGCCGAGAGATCGTGGTCATCGCGGCTGGGACTGGATTTCCGAACATGATGGCGGCGGCAAATCTCTGGAGTTGATTAATCCGGCGCTGCTCAATGAGTGCGGGCAGAACTGGACGGCGAGCGACAGCGCCGGAGGCACGCCCGGTATGATTAACTCGGCAGTTGATAATGATATCGCCCCTTTAATTTTTGATGTAACACATTTTCCGATAGTGCCTGATTCCAATGATGCGGTGACAATAACGACTCATATTGTCGATGAACTGCCAACGGGAATCAACGTAACGCTGCATTATCGAATTGATATCTCAACGTACAGGGATGAAGACATCTATTCCCTTTACGATCCTAAGTTTTACAACGATATTACGATGTTCGATGATGGGGTGCACGGCGATGGCGGGACGGGCGATGGAGTGTACGGAGCAGCTATTCCCGCTCAGCAGGATGGCACGATAGTGGAGTTTTATATTGAGGCAAGTGATGCCGGAGCTAATCGGCGGACATGGCCTGCGCCGAGTATTATGGATGGAGTCCCGGAGCAGGTTACCAACGCTCTATATCAGGTAAATGACTCTTTTGTTGCAGGCGATTATTGGGCGCCTGGCAGTCAACCGATTTATTATCTGATTATGAATGAGATGGACAAGGGCCGACTGCTTGATATTGGTGATGGGGAAGGCGGCGAGCATAACAGTGACGCCCAGGTGAACGTCACTTTTGTCGGCGTAGATGGTATTGATGTGAAAGTAAGACATAATCTCGGTATGCGTAATCGTGGGCACGGCTCGCGGAACGATCCACCGAATAATTATCGCCTGAATTTTCCACATGATCGGCCGTGGAAAGGAGTTACCGCGGTCAATTTGAATACCAAATATACATACTATCAGTTGGCCGGTAATGCACTCTTTCGAATATCGGGACTGCCGCAGCCTGATGTTACTGCCGTACAGGTGAGATTGAACGGTGAGAACCTTGCCGTGTCAGGGCGCGAGATGTACGGTTCCTACGCCCATGTCGAGGTGATTGATAGCGACTTCCCCGATAATCATTTCCCGGACAATAGTGCAGGTAACGCTTATAAATGTATGCGTGATGCAGGTCCAGCCGATTTCGGCTACCGAGGGTCGAATCCCAATTCTTATCGCAACAGCTACTTCAAGAGGACCAATACCGCGGAGGATGACTGGTCAGACATTATCGATCTTAGCTTTGTTATGTCCGATACCACGCCGGATGATATTTATGTAGAAGAAGTCAATCGCGTTGTCAATGTGGATCAATGGCTGCGTTTCTTTGCCATCAATGCCCTGCTGGATAACAGCGAAACGTCTCTTGCCAACGGATACGGTGATGACTACTATCTCTATCGTGGTATTGTGGATCCACGATTTGTCCTTATTCAGCATGATTTGGATACTATCTTCGGCAGGGGCGGCAGCGCAACGAACAGCATTTTCCGATCCATAACGCTTCCTACTGTGAATCGTTTTCTAACGCATCCTGAATTTCTTCCTCGTTATTATTTCCACTTGAGGGACCTTATTGAGACAACTTTCTCTGCTGAGAAGCTTGAGCTGTTTCTGGATAATCTCCTCGGTGATTTTGTCCCGGCAAATACTATCGAGCAGATGAAAAATTTCGTTGCGGCTCGCAATCAGCACGTCCTTTCGCTTATTCGTTCTGAATTAACGTTAGATAGCGACCTGCACCAGATAAATAAATATTACCGAAGCATCGATGACAGCTTCACGCTGTACGGGACAGCCGATCCTGTCGAGACCCGTTCTGTGCTGGTGAACGGCCAGTTGGCTGACTGGACGCCGGTCGAAGGAATGTGGGATTTCGGTGGGGCCGGAGGGATTACTGAGACACTTGTCAGCACCCGGTCGGTTTGGAAATATCTTGATGATGGTTCCAACCAGGGTACAGCCTCTGATGGCTCTAATTGGTTTGCTCATCCTAATTATAATGATTTAAATTGGCGTCAGGGACCAGCCGAATTAGGTTATGGTGATGCCTCTCAGGGCCGCCAGGAAGGAACGGTCGTCAATAGCGGGCCAGGTGGAGACCGCTTCATCACCACCTATTTCAGGCACTCGTTCGATGTGAGCAATGCCTCACAATATTCAAGAATGTATCTGCGTTTGCTTCGCGATGATGGAGCAGTAGTTTATCTTAATGGCGTTGAAGTTGTTCGCAGTAATATGCCCGGTAGAGATATTGATTACCTCACCCGGGCCAGCAGCGGCATGAGCGGCACTGGTGAGTCCACGTTCACCGAATTTTCCGTCGATGCGAGCCTTCTGTCAAACGGAACCAACGTTATAGCGGTCGAGATACATCAGTCTTCTCCCACGAGCAGTGACATCAGCTTCGACCTTGAACTTGTGGGTATCATGCCTTCTCACGGAGCAGGAAAATTGTGGCCGGGTATCAATCGTATTGTTGTCGAAACGTTCGATGGGCCCGAGGGGATGGGCAAAAAACTTGAAGATGGATACGTCGATATCTGGTACGATGATGGTGACGTTGTGGAAATCTCCGGCGTTCTCAGCTCTGATACGACTCTGGATGCCGTATCCGGCCCGTGGTTTGTAACGAGCGACGTAACCGTGCCTGCCGGAATCACTCTTGTGATAGAGCCGGGTACCACGGTGTTTTTTGATGAGGAGACGCGTTTAACAATAAATGGACGGCTGGTGGCACAGGGAACGGAATATGAACGCATAAAACTAATCCGCCTTCCGTATTCATCCTCGATCTGGGATGGTTTAAATTTCAACAGTGCAGAAGATAATTATCTTGCTTATGTGGATATGGAATATTCCTCGCATGATGGTGAATCAATTCGTTTGAACGATTCCAGACTTCTTATTGACAATTTAACCTGGGCGGGTACCGACGGGACAATTATCCAAATAAGCAACTCTTCTCTGATTGTACGGAACAGCATCTTTCCGGATACGACAGTTCAGACTGTCTCTGGTCACCGTACGCTTTCATCCGACCCGTATCTGGTTTTTGAGAACAATATCTTTGGCATTTGCAGCGGCGACAAGCAGGACGTGGTTGATTTTTCCACGAGTGGATCAAATACGATACCACAATTTATCAATAATATTTTTCTTGGTGGCGGGGATGACGGCCTTGATCTTGACGGCACGAATGCCTATATCGAAGGCAATGTGTTTATGAACTTTCACAGGAACTTCAGCCCTGAAGAGGGGGAATCTTATGCAATAACTACAGGCTATGACGGTGTTCACAGTTCTAATCACGTAATTGTCCGAAATTTATTTATTAACTGTGACAATGCGGTACTGGTCAAAGACAGGTCATGGATTAACTTTGAGAATAACACCGTTGTAGGCAGCACCGGGTCCGGCATAAATTTCGATGAGCCGCAAGAAGCTGGAATAGATCCCGGTGAAGGGGGCTATTTGACCGGAAACATTTTCTGGAATACACCGAGCCCCCTGGGATACTATTATGTGAATGACACGCAATGGTCTGCGACGGACATTGCTGTGAATTATTCGATTATTCCTGCTCAGTGGCACCACTTGGGCATTGGAAATATTGACGCAGACCCAGACTTTGTTGATCCTGAGACAGACTTTCATCTAAAGGATGTTTCAGTCGGCATCGGCACAGGACCTTTAGGTATTGATATGGGAGCTTATGTGCCCGGCGGTGCTGTAATTTTTGGCGAGCCGGATGGGGTAACATACCAAACCAGCGCTACACTCCTCGTCGGCGGGCCGGGAATTACTCATTACAAATATAGCATTAACAACCCGCTCGGGCCCTGGAGCGAAGAACGGCCTGTAGATATGCCCATCGAGTTGACAAATCTAATCAGTGGACAGTCTTATGTCGTTTTCGTAACAGGCAAAAATTCCGCGGGCGTCTGGCAAAGCGAAGATGATCCAACCATCTCACGCGTTTGGACCGTAGACACCTCTTATTCGAGACTGGTTATTAATGAAGTGCTGGCTATTAACAGTTCGACCTTTGAACATGAAGGTACCTTTCCTGACCTGATAGAGCTTTACTACGATGGGCCGGCTTCGCTCAACCTGTCCGGCATGAGCATAACCGACAATCCTGATGAACCGACCAGGTTTGTTTTCTCCGGCGGGACCACAATCGAGCCGGGCGAGTATTTGATTCTGTATGCTGATTCCGAGACTACAGCTTCAGGTGTTCATCTTGCCTTTTCTCTTAACGAAGATGGTGAGGGTCTTTACCTGTATGACCAGGGCGGTGTGCTGCTGGATTCGGTGGAATTCGGTTTGCAATTGCCGGATCTTTCCATTGGTCGGATAGGTCACGACGGTCAGGCATCGACGAGTTCAACCGAGTCGTGGAAGCTGACGGTGTCAACCATTGGCCAGGCCAATATAGCTCAGCCCTTGGGTGACCCTAAGGCACTCAGAATCAACGAGTGGTTCGCCAACGGTGAGGTGCTGTTTAATGACGACTTTATTGAGTTGTTTAATCCCCATGCCTTACCGGTCAATCTGAGCAGTCTGTATCTGACCGACAATCCCGAAACTCAGCCTGACAAATGTCAGCTTGGCCCATTGAGTTTTATAGCCGGCCGGGGTTTCGCTGTATTCAGGGCGGACAGCAAGAATCAGCCCGGCCATGTGGATTTCAGGCTTTCAGCCGACGTGGAAATGATCGGATTATGTGACGCCGAACTAAAAGAAATCGACAGGCTAATCTACGGTCCGCAGACGACTAATGTTTCTCAGGGTCGTATGCCCGATGGGACTGATAGCCTCGAGTTTTTCGAGCTTCCAAGCCCCGGCGTTACCAACCGGTCAGGTGTGCTATCAAGCTTTACCGTAACCACCCTTTGTTCGGAGGATGCCGACAAGTATGTTAAGGTACCAATCGGCGAGATTGGCCAGGAATGGAAAACAGAAATTGATTTTGATAACTCAACATGGACCTTTAGTACAGGCAGAACCGGAGGTGTAGGCTATGAAAGGAGTTCGGGTTATGAAAACCTTATCGACCTCGATGTTGGAGCACAGATGTACCAGATTAACACTTCCTGTTACGTTCGCATCCCTTTTAGTGTTTACGTTGACTTAAAAAGCATTACCGAGCTTATACTAAAAGTGCGATATGATGATGGTTTTATCGCCTATCTGAATGGTGTAGAACTTGCCAGGCGGAATTTTACGGGCACGCCTGCCTGGAACTCCAACGCAAGCGCCAGCGTCTCGGATTCTGAAGCCGTAGTTTTTGAAAATATCGATATTTCTGAATATATTAGGAACCTGAAACCGGGCGATAATATGCTGGCCATTCAGGGATTGAACAGGTCTTCAACCAGTTCCGATATGCTCATCAGTACCGAACTTGACGCTACAATTGCGATGTCAGACGATGATTATCCTTTTGCTGATGTTATGGAGCTGCTGTACGGCTTGCGGGTTACGGAGTTGATGTACCACGCTTCTATCGGCAACAACTTCGACTACATTGAATTGCAGAATATAGGACAGAAGACACTGAAACTTGACGGTGTTCATTTCAGCAAAGGGATTGACTTCACTTTTCCAGAAATGACACTTGAGGCCGGCCAATATGTCGTGGTTGCCGCCAACATGGCCGCTTTTCAGGCGGCGTATGGTAAAAACATAAATATTGCCGGCCAATATTCCGACAGCCTGAGCAACGGCGGCGAAGAGATTGTTTTGAGCATTCCCCGACCTATGGAAGCGGCGATATTGCGGTTTGATTATAGTGATACATGGTATGCAACTACGGACGGCGGAGGTGACTCTCTTGTTGTTAAGGATGCATTCGCGTCTCCGGCCGCATGGGACAAAAAAGAAAACTGGCAGCCTGCAACCCCCACTCCCGGAAGACCGTAATCAGATTATTGTGGATGAAGAGTTTTGCTTAAGGTGCTTGCCTGATCATATCAAGCAGTAAAAGAGAGGAATTCTCGGGTTAACAATATCGTGTTTTTGCCCGGTTTGCCATCTCCGATGAGCTTGCCGTCGAATTTGACCACGGGAATAATATCTTGTGTAGTTGAGGCAATAAAAAGCTCATCGGCCTCGCTCGCCTGATGCGGTGTTAACGATTTTTCGATAGTTTCCAATCCAATGGTTTTGCCTGCCTTGATAGCAAATTGACGTGTAATAGAAGGCAGAATATTAGCGGTAAGTGCTGTGGTTTGCAGTGTTTGTTCGGAGATTGCAAAAAATGCCGAGCTTGCTCCTTCGGTAATAAGGCCGGCCTCATTAACAAGTATCGCCTCGTCACAGCCTTTTGCGGCGGCATCTCGACGAGCAAGGACGTTGGCTAAGAGGTTCAGAGACTTAATATCGCATCTTTTCCATCGCCAGTCCGGATGGGTCGATACTTCAATTCCTTTGGTCTTGGCCTGCGTATTATCTTCCAGCTCCGTAACGGTTAGAAAAAAATTGGGCTCTAAATGAGGATTACTGAGGTGTTTTCGCAGCTCAGAACCTCTTGTAACATGAAAATATATCCTGGCGTTGGAAATACCGGCAACATCGAAAGATTTCAGGACACGGTTGCGAATCCGGTCAATGTCCAGGCCGTTTATTTCAATCGCAGATAAGCTGTTGGCAAACCGTTGCAGATGTTCTTCGAGTGTAAAAATCCTGCCGTCGTAGCTTCTCACCACTTCATATACCCCATCGCCGAAGAATATACCCCGGTCAAGATAAACAGGCTCAAGCTCTGCTATCGGTACGATTTTGTCTTGCATCATTGCTATTTGCATAAAATTATTCCCATAGAAACCTTAAGCTGAGATTCTAACTTCATATTGGACGGTAGAAAACAAAAATATCTGATAATTTGCTTTACAAGAAAAGATTCAGCCTGTAAAATCTCCTTTTTGTCTGAATAGTTGAATATGTAGAAGCCAGGAGTTTTTTGAAATGTATGCAATAATTGAACAAGGTTCAAAACAATATAAAGTTAGTGAAGGCGATTGTTTGGATATAGATTTGACGGAGATTTCGCCCAAAGCCAAAAAAATCAAACTGGACAAGGTCCTGTTTGTCAGTGACGGCAAAAAAGTCAAAATCGGTAATCCGTACTTGAAAGACGCCAAAGTTACCGCCTCGTTTAAGACTACGGCTGAAGACGCTGTCGTCAAGGGACAAAAGCTCTATCCATCCCACTTTCGAAGACGCAAAAACAGCAAAACGCGCATAGGCCACCGACAAAAGTACCTGCAAGTAGTAATTGACAAGATAGAAGCCTGAAAAAATTGTGCGTGCTGTTCCCGCGAGAAAGGCAATCCAAAAAAATATCCACGCTCTTACCGGGGATTAATCATTTCCGCGCAAGAGGGAATTTATTGATTAGCTCTTCGACAAATGTTCGCCACTGAACGTGGTCATTTTCGACAAAATATTCGAACGACTTATCATCAGCCAGTTCTCCCAGCATGGCTTTTCGGTCGGCTGGTTCTTCTACTTCTTTGATAATCCGTTTTCTAAGTTCCTCCAGCTCAGTGAGAAATTGGCCGTGTTGTTCTGTGAATATCTTTTCCAGCTTCTTTCTGATATGACCGGCGTAGGCGGGACAACGACCTTCGGTTCCGATAGCTATCTGCAGGTCGCCGCGCTTGACAACCGCCGGCACATAAAAATCACACAGTTCCGGCACATCCACCATGTTACACAATATCTCTAATTCCTGACAATCCTTGTATATCTGCTTGTTGAGCTTGTTGTTATTCGTGGCGGCTATCACAAGCACCGCTCCTGCGAGATAGTCTTTTGAATATCTGGATTTTATTAATTCGGCGTTTTTACCCTGGCATATAACCGTCATCATATTATCAATCCGCTCGGCTACAACTACAAGCCGGGTACCGGCATTTAATAGTGCCTGAGCTTTTCGAGCAGCTACAGAGCCGCCGCCTATCACAACCGAGCGGCGGTCGCCAAGTTCCAGAAATATAGGGTATTTAGCCATAGTCGTATTATACCAAACTGTATCCGACAGCAATATCAAAATTAAAAGAAAAAGGCAAACTGCCAAAGTTTCATTCCAGAGTAATAACGAGTGAGGCTGAATTCCTTATTATAGCTTAAACATTATTTGAGCCTTTTCAATTCGTAAAATCGCTGATATATTATAAATTCACATAGTTTGTGACTGGTAGGAAAATATGGATTCGACAAAGAAATTACAACCGCCTTTGACTGAAGCTGATGTGCGTTTGTTAAAAGCCGGCGATGAAGTTCTCATATCCGGCGAAATATATACCGCCAGGGATATGGCGCATAAAAGGCTGAGCGAGGCAATTGAAGCGGGCGGGGAATTACCGTTCCAGATTGAGGGGGCGATTATTTATTTTGTGGGTCCCACGCCAGCCAGCCAAGGCAGGGCAATAGGCGCCGCCGGGCCGACTACCTCGTCACGAATGGATGCCTTTAGTCCGAAGCTGCTTGCCAACGGCCTAAAAGCAATGCTCGGAAAAGGTTATCGAGGCCGGCAGGTCAGGGACGCCCTGAAAAAATATACGGCGGTCCATCTTTCTACTATCGGCGGGGCGGGGGCATTATTGAGCAAGCACATCGTAGCCGCTGAGGTAATTGCTTACGATGACCTCGGAACCGAAGCTGTAAGGAAGCTGCATGTAGTTGATTTTCCCGCTGTTGTTGCGTATGACTGTTATGGAAATAGTGTCTATAAAGAAGGAGTTATATAATTGAAGGTTGCTTTACTTGGTCTATTACAGTCCGGCAAGAGCACAATCTTGTCTGCCGTTAGCGGTAAGAAAATTCCGCCGATCGGTTCGACGGCAATCGAAGAAGCTATTGTTCCTGTCCCGGACGAAAGGCTGGGCTGGCTTACAGAATACTACAAGCCTAAGAAAACAGTTTATGCTACAGTCGATTGTCTTGACCTGCCGGGCTTTAACTTTACCGATGATCACGGCCGGGCTGCTGCAAGACGACTGATAAACCAGATAAGGACCGTTGAATTGCTTGTTCTGGTAGTCCGGTCTTTTGAGAATCCTGCGGTGCCTGCTTATCGAAACAAGGTAAATCCCGCCGGAGATTTAGCGGAATTGAAGACTGAAATGCTGCTTGCCGATTTGGAGTTGGTAGCTACACGTATAGAAAGACTGGAAAAGCAAGTCCACAAGCCGACTAAAACCCAGTCTCAGGACAAGGTGGAATTAGCCCTGCAAAAAAAATTGCAAGACGTGATAGAATCAGAAAAGCCCATCAGTTCGGCAATTGAAACCGAGGCCGAGCTCAAAATGATTAAGTCTCTCGGATTTCTGACATTACGGCCGATTGTGGTCGCGGTAAACGTAAGCGAGGACCAATTGGATAAAAAATTCGATTTCAGCGGCGAAATTGACAGCTCAGTGCCAGTCATTGCAATGTGTGCCAAGCTGGAACAGGAATTGGCACAGTTAGATGATGAAAGCAGGGCGGAGTTTATGGCTGATTTGGATATAGCAGAATCA
>CAZWME010000026.1:0-10726 GCA_964634515.1 uncultured Pirellulales bacterium
ATTTGTGCTGCCGTTCACCGGCAGACCTAACAAATTCAGCCAGTTTGCGCATTCGTTCCTTTATAAACGGATGATAATCTTCATATTGGGCATAGCTTGCCACTTTGCCCATTTGGACAGTTGGGCCGGGCTGTTTTGGTTTGTGTTTCGGTGGTTTATAATTGAGGCCGACGCATATAATTGATTGGGCGTTTTCCAAAAGCAGGGCGGGCTGGGTGCGTTTATCAAAATTGTTGTGCAGGTAGCTCATCTGGCCGGCGTAGCCGGACTTTAGCCACTGACTAAGCAACTCGACCTGCCGGGTATCGATAGGTGAGGCGTCTGTTATGCCAATCAGGTCGAATCCTAATTCAATAGCTTTGCGTTTTATCTCTTGAGAGAGACTCATAAAAACGATTATACTAAATCCGATTGTGATATTTTAGTTTGTAATTCATTGTTTTAGCTTTTAATCTCGTTTTGCATAGATAGTGAATATTACTTGTACTAATAGTATCGGCCCGTGACTTTTGACTTTTCATTATCGCAATCAGGGTATAAAATAAAACCGATGGCAGAAAATAGTGCAATGTCCACAGAAACTTGTCAATTGATTAGCTATATAGCTCCGGCGGCGCCTGCGACTCGACGGCCTGCAACGGGTGAGGAACGGTTCCTGCGGCCGGAAATTGGTTTTACGCCGAATTGGTATCACTCGGCGATTGGTATTGATTTCGGTCGGCGGTGGCATACAGATCCGGCTTATCGGCGCCGGACGATTTTTGAGATGCGAAGTGAGTTAAAACGCCGATTTCCTGAGACAGGAATCGGCGGCATCGACCGGCCTGATAGACCTCTGGACATATTAACCGGAGCTTACGGATGTATCAGTGTGGCTGCAATATATGGAATTCCAATTGTGTATGCGGAGGACAACTGGCCTAACTGTGAACATAAATACTTAAGTGATAACGAGCTTGATAATTTAGAGGCTCCCGACCTTGACAGCAATCATTTCTTCCGGGAGCTTATGGCTCAGGTGGACTGGATTGCCGGCAGCGAAGGACGGGTTGAGGGATTTATGAACTGGCAGGGTGTGCTTAATAACGCCTATCGTTTGCGTGGCGAAAAACTTTTCTATGATTTTATTGACTGTCCGCAACGCTGCCGCCACCTTTTCGATTGTGTCTGTACTACAATGACTGAGGCGTCGGGGCGGCTTTATGAGCGGCAAATGGAGAGCGGCGTGAAAATTGATTTCCTTACTATAAGCAACTGCCTGGTCAATATGATTTCACCTGAGCAGTATCGTGATACTCTTCTTCCTTTGGATTGTCGGATAGCTGAAAGCTTTGGGCGCATCGGCATCCATAACTGCGCCTGGAATGCCGATCCCTATATCGATGATTATGCAGGTATTCCTAACGTTAGTTATATTGATATGGGATTAGATTCGAATCTGGCCAGAGCTAAAAAAACATTTACAAATACTCGGCGTGCGCTTGTGTACAAGCCGACGGACCTGGCAAACAAACCGCTGGAGACGATACAAATAGATTTAGAAAGGGTTGCACGCGAATATGCTCCGTGTGATGTAGTTGTTGGAGATATTGAGGCCGGCACGCCGGATGAAACGGTACTGGCATTTCTTGAATTATGCGGCCGAATTAATAATAAAATGGAGAACTGATAAAGATGAAATCAAACTCGAATTTATTACCGAAGCCACTGAGTGGTATCATTCCGCCTATGGTTACGCCACTTCAGGACAGAGACACGCTCGATGCAGCGGGCCTGGAGCGGCTGATTGAACATATTCTTGCCGGTGGTGTTCACGGTTTGTTTATCTTAGGGACAACGGCTGAGGCACCGAGTCTCAGTTACCGCCTGCGATATGAAGTTATCGAACGCGTTTGTAAACAGGTCAAGGAACGGATTCCGGTGCTGGTCGGAATAACCGACACATCCTTCGTAGAGTCTGTGAACATTGCCGGTAAAGCCTGTGATGCCGGTGCGCAGGCGGTTGTGCTGGCGCCGCCGTATTACTTTCCCGCCGGACAATCGGAGCTGCTCGAATACCTCAAGCATCTAACACCTGAATTGCCGCTGCCGTTGTTTCTTTACAATATGCCAAGCTATACCAAGATGGTATTCGAGCCGAAAACGATACGAGCTTTGGCTGACTTGCCGGGCATTGCAGGTATAAAGGACAGCTCGGGTAATATGATATATTTTCGCCGGCTTCAGTGTCTTCTTAAAGACCACCCGGATTTTACACTTCTTATGGGTCGGGAGGAATTGCTGGCCGAGACAGTGTTGTTAGGTGGACACGGGGGTGTTTGTGGAGGGGCCAACCTGCTTCCGGAGCTTTATGTCGGGCTTTATAATGCGGCGTGTGCAAAAGACCTGGCTAAGATCGAAGTCCTGCATGAAAAGGTAATGAAGCTAAGCAACGCCATTTATACTGTGGGGCAGTATGAGTCGAGCTATCTCAAAGGTATTAAATGTGCGCTTTCGTGTATTGGTATTTGCAGTGATTTTATGGCTGAGCCGTTTCATCGTTTTCGGCAAGAAGAGCATAGCAGGATTCAGCAATATGTGCAAGAACTGGGGATTACACCCGAAAAATAGAACGAATATGGAGTTGAAAGATTATGCAGGGAAATCTGAGTGGAATTGATATTGGTATCCTTATTCTTTATGGTGCAGTGCTGATTGGAATGGGTGTCTATTACACGCGTAAGTGCCGGACGTCGGACCAGTTCATGGTTGCCGGTCGTTCTATTCCCGCTTGGGCGGCGGGGTTGGCTGTGATGAGTGCTTATACGAGCAGCATTTCATATATTGCTACACCGGGCAAGGCGTTCGACAGCAACTGGCATCCTTTTATCTTTTCGATTTGTATCCTGCCGGTGGCATGGGTAGTCTGTAAATATGCCGTTACATATTATCGAAAATCACAGTTGATTAGTGTTTACAGCTTTCTTGAGGAAAGACTCGGATCTTGGGGACGAATTTATGCGGCTTTGGCTTTTGTGCTGTTAATGGTCGGGCGTGTTGCGGTTATTCTTTACTTAGCCGGTCTTTTGTTAAGTACATTTGTTTCGTGGAATATTGGTGCTGTAATCGTAGTCATCGGCTTGATTACTATAATTTATACACTGCTTGGAGGAATGGAGGCGGTGATTTGGACTGATGTTATGCAGTCGATGATCATGATTGTAGGCATTATCTTTTGCGCTGTTAGTTTGTCATACAAGGTTTTTTCAGGGCCAGAACCCTTAATGCAGGCGGCTTTCGATGCGAACAAATTCAGCTTAGGCAGTTGGGATTTGTCGCTTTCTTCCCGCACGATATGGGTGATGATCATCTATGGAATCACGGAGAACCTTCGGAGTCTGCTGGCCGACCAGAACTACGTTCAGAAATACTGCTCAGTTCCAAGTGAGCGAGAAGCGAAACGTTCAATCTGGATTGCCATGCTGATTTATATTCCTCTTACAGCAATTTTTCTTTATATCGGGACGGCCCTTTTTGCTTTTTACTCTCCGGGTGGACACGAACTCGGAGAGGGGATAACAAAAGGCGACCAGATGTTCCCTTACTTTATCGCGACACAAGTGCCTGCGGGTTTGAAAGGACTGATTATCGCTGCTATCTTAGCGGCTGCGATGAGTACTGTAGATTCGGCATTGAACTGCTCGGCGACGGTTTTGCTGCTGGACTTTTATAAGCGATATTTGAAGACAAATATTTCTGAGCGTGACAGTATGGTATTTCTGCGGGCATCGACAGTAGTGTGGGGTCTGCTTGGGACCAGTGCAGCACTTTTGATGATTCGGGCAAGGAGTATTCTGGATGTTTGGTGGCAGATATCGGGAATCTTTGGCGGGGCGATTTTAGGTTTATTTCTTTTGGCTTTCATGCGAGTCCGCCTTCAACTGTGGCATGGCCTTGTTTCTATCGGTGTAAGTGTTGCAGTTATTGCCTGGGGAACTTTTGCGCGCGATTTATCCGATTCGTGGCAATGGGCGGAATGTAATATTGAAGGCATTATCATAGGTGCATTCGGGACAGCGGCTTTATGTTTGGTTGCCTGTATTTTCGGTTTGATTAACCGCAAGCGAGAAATCCAGGCCTGAGAAAGTTGTTCATAGTGGAAAATTCAGAAATAAGCAGAGGTCGTATTGTCGGAGTCATCCCCGCTCGGTATGGCTCGTCGAGATTTGAAGGGAAGGTGTTGGCAGATATCGCTGGCAAACCCATGATCCAATGGGTGTATGAACGTGCAAAACAATCAAAGACGCTGGATGAGCTTTTTGTGGCCGTAGATGATCCGAGAGTTCAATCGGTGGTCGAAGGATTCGGGGGTAAAGCTATTCTGACAGGGGCGCAGCATAAATCCGGGACAGACAGAATTGCCGAGGTTGTTGAGAAGATGGCGGTGGACATTATCGTCAACATACAGGGAGATCAGCCGCTGATTGAACCGAATATGATTGATGAAGCGGTTCAACCTATGATCGGTAATCCGGAGATTCAAATGTCAACTTTGAAAAGGGAAATAGAAGAAGACGAGTTTGATGATCCCGGAGTGGTAAAGGTTGTGGTTGATGAGAAGGATTTCGCACTCTATTTTTCGAGGTCGCTCATTCCGTATCCGCGTTACGATGAAAATATGCGAGTTTACGAACATGTTGGGTTGTATGTTTATCGTAAAGATTTTCTTTTAGAAATATCTAAAATGCCGCAGGGATATCTGGAGAAGATTGAATCGTTAGAGCAGCTTCGGGTTATGGAAAAAGGACATAAAATCTTAGTTGTCGAAACGAAAATGGATAAAACAGCCGGTATAAGTGTGGATACACCTGAAGATTTAGAGAGAGTGGAAAGACTAATTGGTAAGATGAAAGGCTTAAGCGATGGTTATAAATAGGGAACCTATCGAACTTCTCTACCGGGACCTTCTGCCCGATACGAAAGAGATGCTTGATCGTGCGATTGAAAATATCGTATCGGCCAAGAAAAAGGGCGGCAAGGTTGTCGTCGTTACCGGGAGCGGGCCGAATCTGCATGAGGGGGTAACAACACTTATTGGAGAGCTTATTCACAAGGGTATAGTCGATGGTGTGACTACCAGCTCAGCAGTCGTTGCTCATGAAATGGCCGGGACTCTGGAAGAAGTAAAAAGAGTGGACGGCAGAGAGCTTGGGCTAAAGGAAGACATACTTCCCCGCGGCAATATTTTCGAGGCGACTTTGACTTCGGCTGATTGGCTGGAGCAAATCAACAAGGAAATGCATATTGATATGGCGCTGCTTGAAAAAACGCTCAAGCTCGATGGAAATGTCATCATTAAAGCAGCGGGCAATATGGCTTATCCTTTGGGATTGCGCACAGAGAATTTGGCCAAGGAGATATTGATTATTGCGAAAAGCAAAGGGCTTCCTTTCGAGGCAGTGGCAGGCGCGGGTGCGGATGAACGCACGATGCTCGGGGCGGCACATGCTAAAGGTATTCCGATTCTGGTTACAATCCCGCAGTTGGTTGGCGGCGGAATGGTGGGGCTCGCGATAGGGGATTCTATATCCATCACGGAAAGGTCAACAAGAGTAGCCAAGATGATGGAATCCGCCGATGTGATTATTGAATCTGCCGTGGTCCTGAGCCAGGAAATCCACGATGGTCCGTTTGAAACCTACACCGGGCATGGTATATGGTCCCATTGGGAAGGATATACCACTTACAGCTTAAAGGATAAGGTTTTGATACGCATTGATCTTGACCCGAGTTTAAAAAAAGCATGGGATTTCGAGAAGCAGTCGAGCAAAGTTCAAACTGCGATAGATGAAGGATTGCCTAAAACCAAACTCATGTCGATTCCATTCCGGATGGAAATGTCAGGTTTTGCCCGACTGGAAAAAAGTATTCCGGTCGTGGCTGATTTAGGTGTTGCCTGGCCGATTATTGCACTTCGTTTAGAGCGGGAACTGGGAATATCGCTTGATTTTATCTCTTACCCGCAACAGAGTCCGGAAGGCCAGGAAATGCGGAAATGGATTGTTGAGAATATTCAGCCAATCGTAAAGAAGAAACTATTTCAATAGAATTGACCTCAGCTTCATAAGAACTCAAGTAAGGAGGATGCACTGTTAATGGAGAACTTTATCAAAATAAAAAGGCGTTTATTTTGCCTGACTTTGATTCCTTTCTTGCTGCATATGTCGGGATGTTGTTTTAACAATGCGGAAGGAAATAACAAAGCTTCGGGGGATGTACTAAATCCGTCCGCTATCGTGCTGAGTGAGTTTATCTTTGAAAAAGCTCCTTTCGCTCAATGTCATGCATCGACTATTGCCGAGACGAAACACGGACTGGTAGCGGCGTGGTTTGGTGGAAGCAGAGAAAGCGAACCTGATGTGAGTATCTGGATGTCTCGTCGCGGCCGAAATGGATGGCTGCCCGTGGAAAAGGTCGCCGATGGTTCGGAACTCTCAGGCAGGCAGGTGGCTTGCTGGAATCCGGTTCTGTTTCAACCTAAAACCGGTCCACTCATGCTGTTCTATAAAGTTGGCGATGATGAGCCGGAATGGTGGGGCGAATACAAAACTTCCGGCGATGGTGGAAACACGTGGTCGAAACCGATACGACTGCCTGATGGATTTTTGGGCCCGATTAAAAACAAGCCTGTTCAATTGCCTGATGGTTCGATTCTCAGCCCATCGAGCATCGAGTACTATACCGGCAAAAACCGCCAAGCCGAACTGTGGCAGGTACATCTTGAATTATCGAAAGATATGGGAGAGACCTGGAAAAAGATTGGGCCGCTCAATGATGGTAAAGAGTTTAATGTTATCCAGCCGTCAATACTGATTTATCCGGATGGGAAGATGCAGATTCTTTGCAGGTCAGAGCGTGCAGGACGTATTTACGAAGGATGGTCCGATGATATGGGCAAGACGTGGAGCGAGATGAGCCCGATAGAATTACCCAATCCCGATGCCGGGACAGATGCCGTAATACTTAATGATGGAAGGGCCTTGTTAGTTTACAATCATAGTAGTGCAGGTGAGAGAGATCGTGAGTTTTTGAATGTTGCGGTATCCCATGACGGGAAGAAGTGGCAAGCGGCGCTTGTGCTGGAAAACCAGGAAGGTGAGTATTCCTATCCTGCGGTTATTCAAACTTCCGATGGTCTTGTTCATGTTACTTACACATGGAAGCGAGAGCGAATAAAACATGTTGTACTCGATCCCAGACAATTCAATTTGAAGGAAATTCGCAATGGAGAGTGGCCGGAGTGACAAAACAATAAAAAGTTGCTGATTTAACAGATACAGCGCCGCTAATGAACAATATAAGCTTAAGTAAAATCTGAAGGAGGAATTTTATGCCTATTAGATTCGGTAAAAGCCCCGGAATGAAAGCTAAAGTATTATCAATACTGTTTGTTTTTACGATAGTTTTGGTGATGCCTGTTTGGGCTTTTGGAAAGGTGGTGGCCGAATGGGATTTCAGCAAGGGGACATTAGGCTGGACAGGGAATAACAGGATAGAGAACCTTTCATCGTCATCGGAAGGGCTGCTTGTTAAATCCACAGGTCAAGACCCATGGATAGAAGGGCCGGTGATTGATTTACCCGCCAAAAAGATAATCAGGCTGACAATACGGATGAAATCAAGCGCGGATGCTTCTGCGGAGCTGTTTTATGGAAAGACATTCAGGGCGGGGCATTCCGTCCGATTCACAACTAGAAATGACGGTCGATGGCACGATTACAGCGTTGTTGTCCGGGAGAAATTGGGCAGGGGGACACGTTTTCGGCTTGATCCATGTACGGGCCCGGGACAAATTACAGTTGCTTTTATAAAAATGGAGGCGATTGGGGAAATAACTTTACCGTTTTTAGAGCAACCTAAAAAACCTGAGAGAATCATAAGCAGGGGGACGTCGGTCGAATCGGGGAGTATGGAATTCGAACAATATGGAGACAAATGGGGAAATTATGTTGTTAAAGTAAACGGCTCAGAAATGGCAGCCGGGTACGATTGTGAATTGATAGGGATTGTTTTCGATGAGTCCCCCGAATGGCTCAATCTTAGAGATGCGAAGGTTACATTTGAAAGTAAGCAGGCGGGCGAATTTATCAGTAAGGCGGTCATCAAGGACAGCAGGGGGGCGGAGTGGGAGATTCAAAGAAGCATCAGGCCGGCCAAACAACAAGGAACGCTTATCATAGAAACGCAGCTCAGAGTAAATAAAGACAGGGACATTGTCCACATTCCCTGGCTGACGATTTTTCCGGGTCTCGGTACATTCGGCGAGAGAAAATACCAGGGTTTGTTCGCCGGCGTGGAATATCTTTCTGACGAGCCAAGCAGCAGTACTGCAGATATTGAAACTCCGGAACATGTCCGCCGGATTCCAGAACCGGTTAAGATAACATTTCCTCTAATGGCGGTTGCGCATAACGCTAATTATATCGGGGTAATCTGGGAGCCATCCGATATGGTCGCGGCTACTTTCGATTCACCGGACAGGATTTACAATTCGGGCGCTCACATTATGGCACTATCGGGACCTGCTGTGGGTGAACTTCGTTTTGAGAATGGGTTTGCTGCCCATACGCCATTGGGGCTTGAAGCAAATAAGCGGCTGAAAGTCTCTATGTTGATAATCGGTGGCGAGGGAAAAACTGTAATACCTGCTGTTAAGCAGTATGCGGTGTTGAAGGGATTGCCTGATGTGCCTAAACTTGAGGGGGGCTTTGAGGCTGCGGTCAATCTTCTTGCTCACGGCTGGCTGGATTCGCAGATAAATCATGACGGTCTTTTCAGACATGCAGTTTGGGGCAACAATTTTCCGCCTACTCAGGCGGCTGATGCAGCAGCATTTATTGACTGGCTTAACAATCATTGCAACGATAAAACACTTAGTGAAAGGCTTAACGGTGCAAAATATCAGACGCTGAGGAAGATATCATCGGGACAGCCTTTTTCGAGCAGTGTTGGACACGCGCATCTGCCAACGGCGCCTTTTATATTTGGGTGTACGTATGAGTTCGTACGGCAAAGGTATCGTGGAGCCTTGGGTCTGCTTCGCAATTTCGACGAAGACGGCATAAAAATTTACTCATCCGGAAAAACAGATTATTCGAGAACTCATTTTGCAAAACATGCCAATGGTTTATCAGGAAGGGACATGGTCGGGATTCTTGAAGGAGCGGTCTTGTCGGGGGACAAAGAACTTATCAGTAAAACGCTTAAGCTGCTTGATAAGCAGACCGAGCTTTACGGCGAGACAGTCCCGCGTGGAGCGCAAACCTGGGAGGTGCCGCTGCACACTCCGGACATATTAGCTTCGGCGCATATGGTTAAGGCTTACACGCTCGGTTATATTATTTCAGGACGAGAGAAATATCTTGAACAGGCGCGTTACTGGGCATGGACGGGTGTTCCGTTTGTCTATCTTTATCCGCCGACTTCCGGCAGGGTGGGTTCGTATTCAACAATCGCCGTATTAGGCGCAACCAATTGGCGGGCCCCGCTGTGGCTGGGACGGCCTGTGCAGTGGTGCGGGCTTGTTTACTGTTCGGCGTTACAGATGCTGAGCGAATACGATAAGAAAGGTCCCTGGGGAAAAATCGCGAAAGGGATTACAGCAACCGGACTGCAAATGTCATGGCCTGTGACTGACAAGGAACGACAGGGGCTGCTGCCTGATTTCTTCGATTTGGAAGGGCAAACAGGTGCCGGGCCAGCTATAAATCCGGGTACGGTGCAGGCTCATATAGCGGAACTTTATAATAAAGGTAAAATATATGATGTGAAGAAACTGCACGAGCGGGACTGGTTCATTCATGCGCCCTGTGCGATAAGTGATGTTCGGGAAGATAATAGGTCGGTTACGTTCGGAGCAGACGGCTGGGGGGGGAAACAATACAATGTGCTGGTATCGGGGATTAATCAACAGCCCAGAGATGTCCAGGTGCGTCAAGTTGTTTCGAAATCTGTAAAGTCCTCTGATTTTGAGTCTGCCGAAAAGGAATTTCACGGCGAATATGGAAATTTGGTAATAACAATCCGAGGAAAATCAGAAGTTAGAATCAATTACTGATTAAGTAAGTTCATAAGTTTTAGAGGCAAAGTACTGAGAAAATCGAGGCAAGCCATTAAGCGAAATAGACCTTCGATTATAATGTCAAGAGCTTTTTTTGGATCCCATGTATGGCTAAAGTTTAAAGTTTGGAGAAAAAGGGCGGGGGCAAGAAGCAATGCTATACGTACTTATCGACTTTTTTATAAAGTTAAAAAGAGCCCCAACTCTCAAAAATATTGGGGAGTAGGGGCGAAGAGAAAATCCATACACGTTTATCAGTGTTTTGTGTTAGTGAGTTCAGGAAAAAAGCTCCCGCCTTTTGGGAGGGGTTGGAATAGAGAGCGGGAGCAAGATGTATAAATATGATAAATGTATGAGCCTATTTTGTTCGGAATTAAACGAAAAACTGCTTGTTTTCCTCCTTGCGTCAAGAAGGAACGAATGAGAATACAATTCGTAATTATATACTTTTTCATTGGCAAAGTCAAGAAAAATGTCACTAACTTTTTAAGGAAGTTGGTTATGCTAGCATAAAAATAAATGCAAACAGGGGCTTATAAATTCTGATTTCCATATCCCTTCGCTAATCGAAGCAATTGGGATGGACTAAAAAAAAGGATTTAGTTGTCTAATATTTCTCCAGTTGCT
>CAZWME010000026.1:10736-17328 GCA_964634515.1 uncultured Pirellulales bacterium
ATTCCAACGTATGGTCCGGACATTGATATGGTGACCTTTTGCATGGCAGTCGGTGCAATAATTTTGGTTAGTGGATTTATCAAAAATAGTCTCAGCTCCGGCTAAAAGCGGCTGGTGAGGGCTCACATGTTTGATTTCGTTCCTGGGATGGCACATCATACAGGTCGGATTAATTTTTTCCTTAGGGTACATGATTTCAGGTGGTGTTATGTTATCTTCATCGCTGCGATGGCGTTCGGACTCGCCGTGACATCTTTCGCAGCCGATGCCTGCACGTTCATGGGTACGAGCGAGTATTTCATCGCCGAAAGCGTAATGACAAGCACTACAAAACGGGTTGGCGACAAAGGTTTCTTTTTCGGCCTTTTGTTCAGTGGATTGCTCTTTGGCTTGTTTCAAAGTAAAGTCGTCAGGGGTCTTTTTTTCAAATGAGCAGCCTGTTGCAGAAACCAGCAGCAAACTGCTCATGATAAATCCTACCACTGTCACGACCTGCGATTTCGTGACTTTCATATTTTTCCTTGTTTTTTTCCTTAGTTGTTTTGTCGGCCCCTTAAAGCCGGCTTTTGAGACTTCTCAGATTTACTTTCTATTAGACGTATTCCCAGTCTTTGAGCCACTGGTAGTCCGCCGGCAGATTGGCCCATGCCTGGTCCATTGCTTCTTCAAGCTCTTTGGCTTCAGCTAAGTCCAATTGGCGGCGTTCCTTGACGGCCTTTACGACATTATCCACCTGGTGGGGGTTAATCATGCCCGGGATAGGTGCTGTAATAGCCGGATTGCAGAGGATATAGCGGATGGCCATACGAGCGAGCCTATTGTCCTGATCTGCTGTTGGGCTATCGGGCGAACTATCACCCTTAAACAGCGAATTGCTTGCAAATGGTTTTATACCGAAGAAGCCCACGCCATATTCCTGTAACGTATCAAACAGGCTGTCTTTCTCCAACGCCTTGCTCTTGGCGGTGTAGGGTGTAACGACAACCTGAACTACCTCCGGGTAGGTCTCTATCATCCGTTTAATATGCTTACGGTCGTGCGATGAAAGCCCGGTGAATCTTACCTTGCCCTGCTTTCTGGCCTTTTCAAGGGCGCCCATCATCTGGTCAACTTCGGCATTACTGTGCCGTGCGCTTTGCTCGTGCATAGTAATACGCCAGACGTCCACATAATCAAGATTTGTTTTGCTCATACCCTTGTCGAGGGTTCCCAGCAAGGCATCGACCGTTCGGAACTTTTCATTTCGCAATTCCTCCTGGTACCATGAGAAACCGAGGTGCATCGCATCGCGTCTTCCTCTAAGTGCCTCGGTATATGCAGTAATTTCCTGCCACGTACAAGCGTCAATGTAATTGATACCGTGTTCTATACATCGAGTAACAACATCGCGGCGGTTATTCCTGAAACCTTCGTTTTCGAGGTCTGCACTAAGCCATCCTCCGCCCTTGAAAACTCCGGGAACCATTTTATCGACGCGTTTCCAGTGCCCGCCCAGGCAGACAGCCGAGATGGAAAGCCCGGTTTTTCCAAGCCGCCGATACTCCATATCCGGGTTGTAGCTGCGTGGTTTCTCTGTTTTACCGAACTGCATACTTTCGCATCCGGCGGCGCCAAGACCTGCGGCAAGACCCGCTGCGGCTGTTGCACCGTTGCGCATAAACTTTCGGCGGGTTAAGTTATCGGCCTTGCCCGATTTCTCTTGCTTTTGGTCCATAATTTTCTCCTATGTATATTAACTGCAATTGCTTCTTATAAAGTATTATCACGTTTTTGTGCTGATTCTCTTGAAACATTCTTTGAGATAATATCTCGATTTGGTCAGACTTGTCGACATCACATCAGCTTCGGGATGGCCGTGCATGAACGGATTGACGTATCCTTTGTATTTAATATCCGCCAAGGCTTGTATCCATGGCAACATATACGTCGGGCCGATACCCGGAAGCTGTTGCAGGTCCGGGTAGTTCTGCCATGCGTAGAAGTAAAAAAGCTGCTTTCCACAGATACGTATCGCCTCGGGCACAGAAGCATTAAGGGGCTGAATGTGATACGGTGCCAGCGCAATGCCCAATCTCGGCGAAGTGTTAATATCGACAAACGCCTTGAGCGAATCCAGTGTACAAAGCAGCGCTCCGCCGTGATTTTCGATAGCTACGTAAGAGTTGTACTGCTCGGCCAGTTCCGCCAGAGGTTTTAGCTCTTCGATAAACTTTTGCATCCTGGGTGTTAGTTCTTCAGGCTTGCATGGCGGGGCGCTGCCTCGAACAGCTACACCACCGCCTGTTTGACCTAACAGTTCCGCATAACGCTCATAACCTCCTTTATAAACCGAGAACGAGAACAGCTTGAGGCTATGCTCGGCAAGGAGTTTTTTCAGACCGTCCGGCCCCAGACGTTCAGCCACGTCGTCAAGATGAGGACAGCTATTATGGGCCGACCAGATATCGATAGCCTCAAAACCCAAAGTGGAAATTTGCTCACAGGCCTGTTCTATGGGTAGCTGCATGAAATGTATCGATGAGGTTGACAGTCTCATTTGCCACTTTTGAGCTTCGGTGGTGACTTCTTTGTCAAGGTCGGCACAGGAAGCTGCTGTAATCCCTGCGACCGTACAGGCGCCGGCGACTTTCAGGAAGTCACGTCGGTTAAGGTTTTCATTCATTGTAAAACTTTTCCTCAATAACTTCTGTAAAATATGTGTTGGTAATCAGGAAAAGAACTAACATACACAATCTTATTTGTCAAATTTTATTTTACTGAAAAAACTCCGTTTCAGGCCCGTTCAAGGTCTGGTATTTTATGCTTGACCTTGTTAAAAAAAGAGACTATAGTTACCTTTTATACAACTGTTATAACCATGGTCAATGTTAAAAAGTTTATCATACGAAAGGAACTATGATGAGCGAAGAAAAACAGTCCAAAAAACACATCAATAATCATATGAGCCGTCGCAGTATGCTCCGGATGGTTGCCGGTACAGGTGCTGCCGGTGCTGCGGCCCTGACTCTTGGCTCTTGTGCAACGGGAGATGGGCAACTGAAACGGGCAGCTACCAAGGGACATATCAAGCATTCCATTGCTCACTGGTGCTTTGCGGAATACTGGGATCTCGACAAAATGTGTCATATTGCCAAACAGCTTGGTTGCAAGAGCATCGAACTGGTCGGTCCCAATGATTTTGCCACTCTTAAAAAGTATGGTCTTGTCTGCGCGCTGGCTCCAAACGGTACGCCCGATCCTCCGTTTGTAAAGGGCTTCAACAATCCCGAATACCACGATATGATTATTTCTAAAACCCGCGATACTATTGATGCGTGTGCCGAATACAATTTTCCCAGCGTCATTGCTTTTACAGGTTATCGTGAGGATATCCCCGACGATGTCGGCGCCAAAAACTGTGTCACAGGGCTCAAGAAGATAATAGGCTATGCAGAAAAGAAGAAGGTCAATTTGTGTATGGAGATACTCAACAGCCGCGTTGCGGTGGAGATGAAAGGTCATCCCGGTTATCAGGGCGACCACACCGATTACGTCATGGACATTATCAAGCGGGTCGGCTCACCGAGGATGAAGTTACTGTTCGATATTTACCATGTGCAGGTTATGGATGGTGATGTAATCTCCCGTATTCGACAGTATAAAGACTATATCGGTCACTACCATACAGCCGGTAATCCAGGGCGATGTGAAATCGATGATAACCAGGAAATAAACTACAGGGCGATTATAAGGGAGGTTGTAAAAACAGGCCACAGGGGCTACGTTGGCCATGAGTTCGTACCCACGCGAAATCCCCTCGAAAGTTTAGCTGAGGCGGTCACTATCTGTGACGTCTGAAAGAAGATGAATACAAATGAAAACCCCGTCCCTGCTGAAACAGGGACGGGGATTAGTTGTTTACTCAATGACCAAGTCCGGATTACCAGGGCCGATATGTTTTAGCATGACGATTGGGTCGGTTTTAGATGGATTCGTGATTTTCACTCCCTCTTTAGCCGCCTGTTCACTGACAAAATATTCGTCGTGTGATAATTGGCCGTATCTGATCAGAGCCGGAGTTTCTATGTCCCACGGCCCTATCGTGCCGTGACCCTGCATGGTAATAAATCCGTAGCATGCGCTGTCTTTAATTGTAACGGTTTTGCCGGGCAGAACTGTCAGCTCTTTTGCGCTGAAGGCGGTTGATTTATAGCATATCCAGTTTTCAATATAGCCTTCGGCTCCCATCTCCTTAATCGGCCGGACGGGTTTGGGTGCCATGAAGCGATGCTTTGCGAAATCCGGATCAACATTGAGGTCCCAGTCGATAACGCTGAGAAGCCATTCCACGTTTCCTTCCTTGTCCTTCGGCGTATCCTTCCAAAGCAATTCCTTCGGTACAACCTGGTCATGTGTGATATTTTCATACATCGCAAAGACGTCCGAGGCTTTCTGGGGTTCGTATGTGCACAGACTTCCCGGGGCATGGAGGACGCCGGGCGGGACGTCCCAGCCGGTGCCTACGTTGAGACGATAAGCAGCCGACAGGTTCGTTATTGCATTGTCTCTTCCCTCGGCCGCGTCTTTAAGGGCATTGAGAACCTGGTCCTTTGTTACACCGGGGTTGAGGCCGAAGAAGGTATATGGGAAGTCGCCGCCGTGATTGTTTGCCTGGGGTGGGAAATAATATGCTTCGGGCTTTCCCAACTGACCCGTAAGTGCGGCATGCTCATCGCGATGATGAATATGGTGCGGCAGAGCGCCCTTGTTATCGAAAAATTTCGAGTACATCGGCCATCGCTTGTGTTCGCTCCAAAGCCTGTCGCCGATGATTTGGCCTTTAAGCTCATCAATTGCCTCTTTGAGGAGGACTTTTTCAGTCTTTCCATTGTCCTCGAAGACAATAAAACTCAAACCTTCGTTCGGCGAGGTCAAAGGGCCATTGTCCGCCGGTGTTGTTGATGCAAACCAGCGCTCATCAATACCGCCTCGTTCACCGCCAAGCGCATAATAATCGTCCGGATGAAGCTTTATACGGCGACCGGGCACGCAAAAGGAACGCGGTACCCAGTTCGGTGCCAATCTCAATATACCCTTGCCCTGTTCAAGTGCTTTGTTTGCAATAGAATTAGCAGACATAAATACTCCTTAATTCAAAATTGCATAAGAGCGCACGTCATAAGTGTAACATATACAAATTACACGAGATCTTGTGCTTATGCTTTTTTTACTGTTTCCCATTTTTTATTTTTCGCTGATTTCAATACTGCGTCACAAACATACTGTGTAGCGAGGGCCTCGCGGAAATTAGGCGATGTCGATTTGCCGTCGGCCAGGTTTTGCATAAATTCAGCCGCCTGGTGGACAAAGCTATGTTCGTAACCAATCTGCAGGCCGGGAACCCACCATTTGTCCATGTACGGCATGTCACTGTCGGTGACGTGGACCGAACGCCAGCCTCGTACGATAGAATCGTCGTTATGATCGAAGTAGCTGAGGCGATGCAGGTCATGGAGGTCCCATGCTATAGAGGCCTTCTCACCGTTAATCTCGAAGGTGTAGAGTGCCTTGTGGCCGCGTGCATAGCGGGTTGACTCGAAATTGCCAAGCGAGCCGTTGTCATAGTGGCAGATGAATGTGCAGGCATCGTCGATACCCACCGGCTCGACCTTCCCTGTTTCGGCGTGCATGCGCTCTTTCACAAAGGTCTCTGTCATAGCACTTACGTCGGTGATGGGCCCGTTGTGCCACATAGCGGTATCTATGCAGTGGGCCAGCAGGTCTCCGGTTACGCCTGATCCGGCGGCTTTTATGTCCAGTCTCCAGGTAGCCATTCCGCCCTGAGGTAGATCTGTTGAGATGGTCCAGTCCTGCAGGAAGTTGGCCCGATAGTGGAAAATTTTTCCGAGGCGGCCTTCGTCGATTAGCATTTTTGCCAGTGTCACGGCCGGTACGCGCCGATAGTTAAATGATACAAGGTTGGGTACTCCGGCATCTTCAATAGCCTTGACCATCTGCTCGGCCTGTTCGACGTTCAGTGCAAGTGGTTTCTCACAACAAATAGCCTTGCCGGCTTTTGCGGCGGCGATTGCTATCTCGGCGTGCAGATTATTTGGTACGCAGATTTCCACGACATCGATGTTTTCATCGTCAATTACCTTGTGCCAGTCGGTAACGTATGATTCGTACTCCCACTTCTCGGCAAAGGCTTTGGCTTCTTCTTCCACCAGCCCGCAGACAACTTTCAGTACAGGGTAGTAAGGGATGTCGAAGAAGTGTTTGACCTTGTGGTAGGCGTTTGAGTGCGTCCGGCCCATAAAGCCGTAACCGATCAGACCAATATTAAGTTTTTTCTTCATTGTAATGATTCCTTATTCAAGTTCTTAGACTATAAAAATCATATGTGAAGCACTAATTCCGAATTCACAACTAAGATGTCCACCCGTGCGCCTCCCGCACTTTTATCATCACATCGAGGATTGCGTTCCACGTATCCGGCGATTCGAGCGTGGCGTTGGGGAACATGCACCCGTCCCAGCAGATGTGCTGGATGCCGCGTGCCGCGGCGTCCTTAAGCCAGTAGCCCGCGCAGCGGACGATGTCGAGCTTGCCG
>CAZWME010000027.1:0-17080 GCA_964634515.1 uncultured Pirellulales bacterium
GTTACCGGCGATACCAAAACGGTTGAAGCCGGTGCCGCCGACAGGATTTTTATCAACACCGCAGGAATCGGAATAAAATTGGCCGGCGCGAATATGGGATACGACAAGATTGCAGTCGGGGATAAAATAATTATAAACGGCTCTATAGGCGATCACGGGATGACTGTCATTTCACAACGGGAGGACATCAAATTCCAATCGCAAATGCAAAGTGACTGCGCGGCTCTGGCGGGCTTAACCTGCGAACTGTTGGAAAATACCAGCGGCATAAAATTTATGCGGGACCCGACTCGTGGCGGATTGGCCGCGAATCTTAATGAAATATCGAGAGGCAGCGGGCTGAGCATCGAAATTCGTGAAGTTGATATACCGATCAAGCCGGTGGTGCAGGCCGCCGCCGATATGCTTGGTTTCGACGTGCTGACAATCGCAAATGAAGGCAAATTTATAGCGATTGTCTCGCCGGAATCAGTGGACGACTGCCTGAGGATTTGTAAAAATCATCCGCTGGGTAAACAAGTAAAAGTAATCGGTGAAGTGTGCCAAAGCAGTGATGTGCCTTTGGTGGAATTGATAACTCAAATAGGCGGAAAAAGAATTGTACAGATGCCATACGGGCGAGAACTGCCGAGGATATGCTGATGCACGAAATGTCGGTGGCCAAGAGCTTGCTTACGATAATATCAGATGAAGCCGCGAAACATAACGCCAGGCCCATCGGAGCCAGAATAAGTTGCGGAACGCTTAATCCTATCAATGACGAAGTGCTTTGTTTTGCTTTCGATGCAGTCACTAAAGGCACATCGTGCGAAGGTATGAAACTTCAAGTTGAGCACAAACCGATACAGGGACGATGCAGGAAATGTAATGGAAAGTTCAATATTGAATTTTCGTCTCCGGAATGTCCGAAGTGCGGCAGTGAAGATTTTGTGCTGATGCCCGATGCACCTTTGATACTTGAAGAAATAGAATTACAAACGGACTAACACTATGAAAAAGATTGACGTTGGAAAGAAAATCCTCCTCGAAAATGAAAAGTATGCTTTTGAAAACATCCTGTTTTTGACCGAGCGGAAGAAATTATGCCTGAATATGATATCATCTCCCGGCTCGGGTAAAACTACAATCCTTGTCAGAACGATAAACGACTTAAAAGGCAAAATTAAAGTCGGCGTTATTGAAGGTGATATACAGACCGACATAGACGCTGAGAGAATCAGGGCGACCGAAGCTCCCGCCATTCAGATAAACACCGAAGGCGCCTGCCATTTATCAGCGATCCAGATAAGTAAGGCACTCAAACAATTACCTGTCGAAGATTTGGATTTGATTCTTATCGAGAATGTAGGCAATCTGGTTTGTCCATCGGCTTTTGAACTCGGAGAGGCCGGCAAGATAGTTGTGCTCTCTGTTGCAGAAGGTGATGATAAGCCTGTAAAGTATCCCGCCATTTTTGCAAAGTCAAAGGCGCTGCTTATAAACAAAATTGACTTGCTGGCAGGCGGGCATGTGGATTTCAATATCGAAAAAGTGAAAGTCGATGCCCGCAAACTAAATAAAGACATCAAGATTTTTCCTATATCAGCCAAAACCGGCGAAGGTATGGACGACTGGTATAAGTGGCTGCAAAAATCAATTGAAACAAACAGCATGTCCCAATAACATACGCGCTATTCGCTATTCGCCGTTCGCTGTTGACTTTGACTCGTAAAGACCATGTTTGCGGATATATTCGGCAACGGATGGATTGAGCATATCGGTCACATCCCTCCCGGCAGCTAATCTTTCTCGTATTTCAGTACTGCTTATATCGATCAAAGGGGTTTGGATGATATTTTGCACGAGTTTTTCGATGCGTTGAGGGCCCCATTGAGACTCATATTTGCTAAAATCGGGTGGCCCGCAGCCGGCCCTGTACATAGTGGTAACAATACATGCATCAATCAGCTCGACAATCTGGTACCAATACGTCAAATCATCGATGCTGTCGGCGCCGACGAGCCAATGGATTAAAGTACCACTGCCGTACTCGGCCTGGAACTGCCTTACCGTCTCTAAGGTATAGCTCGGCGCAGGTTTTTTCAATTCGCAACCATTGACCTCGAAAGTCTTTTTTTCGGCGATTGCAAGAGTTATCATTTTAAGCCGATGTTTGTCATTCGCTTTTGGCAGAAAGCCTTTGAGCGGAGAGCGCTTTGCAGGAATGAAAATGATTTTCTCTGCGCCAATGCGTCTGGCCGCTTCTTCAGCAACAGTAGTATGGCCGAGATGAACCGGATCAAACGTGCCGCCAAACAAAGCTATTTTTCTTTTTGACATAAATAGTTAACAGCAAAAATGTGTTTTGTTGAATAAATATTTCAAAAGATATTAAAATACTTTAACAGGAAATAACGTCAGCAAACAGTAAAACTTTTTAAATTGTGAAGTCGTTGTTATTTTCTTCTTGCATTACATCAATCCATGAAAATATATTACCGGGTGACATAATAAAAGCCTTCTTTAGTAATCATAAATCCCGAATTTTGCCTATGAATTAAATAAATCGACTCTTACAAGGCTAATTCAAACAAAACAACTTTTTCAGTTTTAATAAGAACTTAAGATATAGTAAAACAATTTTCATCATTTCATTAATGTCTATGGTAAACAAATTTTGAAGTTGTGTAAAATACTGAAGACAATATTTCTATCAAGTATTGTTAAACTTTATGACGATAAAAATAATGTGAAAAATAATTTACTTTTTTGTATATTTTTTTTATAAAGTTTTTTATTGTAAACGTTATCGTAATGTTAAGTAAAATGTAAAAAGGATTTTTGGTCAGCCAAAAGGAGGTGACACAATAATGGCAAAGAAAAAAGCAAAGAAGAAAGCAAAGAAGAAAGCAACCAAGAAGAAAGCAACCAAGAAAAAAGCGAAGAAGAAAAAAAAGAAAAAATAGCGTAGCAACTTGATCAAAAGCTCGCATGGATTTTGGCGGGTTGTTTGAGCCGCAATCAACTGCGGCAAGTTATGCGAAAATGGAAGGTTTTGTTAATAATACAAAGCCTTCCATTTTTTTATACAGAACCATGGCTATAGCTGCTTAACAACAGCTCCGAACGAAACAATTCCTCCTGCTTCTCATTAGTAAGCGCATTGTTGCAATTGGCGAAGAATTCTTTATACTATCCGGCGGGTTTGACGTAGATTTCGCTAATTTCAAAAATTTATTTGCAAAGAGAAAAAAATATGGATTATTTTGGGTACAAAGAAGGCAACCTGTTCGCGGAAAACGTAAACGTTGAGAAAATCGCCCGCGAGGTCGGCACTCCGGTCTATATATATAGCAAGGCCACCTTCAAAGAGCATCTGCAAAAAATACGGCAGGCATACGGCCGCATCGATACCACGATTTGCTATTCCGTTAAAGCCTGCGGCAATATAAACATTCTCAAATTTATGGCCGAAGCGGGCAGCGGATTTGATATCGTAAGTGGTGGGGAACTGTACCGTGTTTTACAGACCGGCTGTGACCCTTCTAAAATCGTCTATGCCGGGGTCGGTAAAACCGACACTGAAATCATCGAGGCGTTAGACTCGGGCATCGGTTATTTCAATATTGAATCTGAGGCGGAACTCGAAAACCTGATCCAATTAGCTCAGCAGCAAGGCAAACAAACCAAGGCAGCCTTGCGTGTCAATCCAGACATCGAATATAAAACTCATGCTTTTCTGAAAACGGGCAGGAAAGAAACAAAATTCGGAGTCGATATCGAGCGGGCTCTGAAAGTCTTTTCAAATTACGGTAGCAATCAAACTGTGCATCTCTGTGCAATTCATTTACATCTGGGAACAGGCGGCAAAAAAATTGACCCGTATGTTGAAGCCATGAAAAAAATCATACCGCTTATTGATCAGCTCCGCAGTCAGGGCTACACTATTGAAGCTGTTGATTTAGGCGGGGGCTATGGTGCCGACTACGAATCCAACAGCGTGCCTTCAGCAACAGAATATGCATCAGGAATTGTGCCGCTCCTGAAAGACAAGGACATCAAACTTATCCTTGAGCCGGGCAAAAGCATTTGCGCAAACGCAGGAGTAATGTTAACTCGCGTGCTTTATATCAAACACAGCGGCAGGAAAAAATTCATTATAGTCGATGCGGGGATGAACGATTTGATTCGTCCATCGCTATATGATGCATTCCATTTCATTTGGCCTGCAAAGGTAGATGAAAAGTTTGTTCCGCCACAGCGGGAAAAGGATTTGCAGCTTGACGGCACTGAAGTTGTTGATATTGTCGGCCCGATATGCGAAGGTGCGGATTTCTTTGCCAAAGACAGGGCCCTGCCGCCAGCCAAACGCGGCGATTTAGTCTCTGTCTTTACCGCCGGTGCTTATGGCTTTAGCATGAGCAGCAATTACAACGCCCGCGGACGAGCTGCCGAAGTACTTGTGGACGGCGACAAATTCTCGGTCATCAGAAAACGCGAGACCTATGAAGATTTAATTACGATGGAAAAGTAATTAGTCGCTTATATTTTCTTTGTTGCTGTTTTTTTTACAACCCGCTGATGATTAAAACAATGCAGAATATTTAATCAGTGACCCGTACTTCTTAGTAAGAATAAAATTCCTAATAGTCCAAGCAGGAGCACTGCGGCTCTCAATATTCGCATAAGTTGTGTTCTGGGCTGCACAAGCCGCCATACAAAAGCCCAAAGTACGACTATAAGCGAAATGCGTAGAATGAAAGATATCAAGTTCGTTAACATAAGGTCATTATATCCCAAATTAACAGGCCAAGTCAAGGAAAAATTGCCCATTTTAACGTGCTGTTATTAAAAAATTGGCGTGCTCTGCAAGCTTTTAACCATATCTTCAAAGAAAAAAATCCACCTATCGGAGAAATCGAGGGTGATTGACAACAATATGCTTTCAAGCCGGACAGACAAAGATCACCCTTACGGTAAGGATTCTGCTCGATTAAGAGAATATATCTTAAAATGTTTCACTACACTCTTTTTATTACTAATTCACAGATAGATAAAAGAAGGTCTTATCCCCAGACAATTCGCAACTACTCGAAGTAAAAAAATAACTAAAAAGTTAAAAAAATTGTTCACAAATATCCTCACACTTATTCTTTACCTGTAACAGTTTCAATTAACAGCCCTTTCAATACTGATATGCAGGTTGTTATAAATATTCTTGTCAAAATACTCAAGCAGAAACGGCTTTTACCGGCATCAGCATATATTTAAATCGCTGTTATAAATTTAAAGAAATCTATAAAAATATGCCGAGTAAAGTGCCAGTGTGATTGTATTTTGTTTTTTCTTTATTACTTAAATTTAGGAGAGTAAAGATGCGATTTCTTGAAGAAGCAAAAAGATGGATTGGTGAAATTACTGAAATATTTTTACTGTTGATTGCCCTTGGGATTACGATTGAAATCCTTTTTGGCGTTGAAACCACCGTTCCTTTCTTCGGAGGTATTGTAGAAAATATGACCGGGCTGCTTAGTCAACTGGGCGACAATGGACTCGTCGGCTTGATTGCCCTGGCGATTATTTTCTTCCTGTTCTATAGAAGACAAGCTGCTCACCATCAACAGGGATAAATTAAAGATTTAGATTGATTAGCGGGGGCCAATCGGCAGCGCCGTTATTGTAAGTGACATAACGCTTAGCTGAGTGACTGTGCTATCGGTTGGCTCCTGAATTTTACGCTTCTCTTCGGACCATCGGCAAGGTTGATTTCACTTCGTGTACTTCGTTTTCGTTAAGAGCAATTGCAAGGCAATTGAATTTAACGTATCCCGGATTAATATAAGGATTATTGCACGAACGAGAATAATCTCAAGCAAATATCTCCCGATTAAAAATGCCCGGTTATTGTTGCTAACCGGTACTTACAAACCTGAAGATTAGAAATTCCGTTCGACGAAACCTGTATCGACTTTATTTTTGACGAAAAGATTGTGGGAGAGGATGTCGAGGCAGGTGGGTATCGTTGTCTTGATCGGCTCGATAACAAATTCCCTCAAAGCCCTTTTCATTGTAGCAATGGCTTCCGTCCGCGTTCTTTGATGGACAATAAGTTTGGCAATCATCGAATCGTAGGTCGGCGATACGGTCCAGCCCTGATGAACGTGCGTATCAACTCTGACGCCGGGACCGCCGGGAAGAATTAACCGCCTAATCGTGCCCGGCGAAGGAGCAAAATTATTTTCAGGGTCCTCGGCATTAATCCGGCATTCAATGGCAACGCCGGTATGCTTAATATTTCTCTGGCCGAATTTGACTGGCAGACCGGCGGCTATTTTCAACTGCCACTTAATCAGGTCGTGGCCGGTAACCATTTCTGTTACTGGATGCTCGACCTGAATTCGAGTGTTCGCCTCTATGAAATAAAAGTTTTTATCGTTGTCTAAAAGAAACTCAACTGTCGCCGCATTAACATACTCGGCCTTTTTGATAATCTTCAGGGCGGCTTCGGCAAGTTGCCCTCTTGTGTGCTTATCAAGGATGGGACACGGTGATTCTTCTATCATCTTTTGATGTCTTCGCTGAATGGAGCAGTCTCTTTCATAAAAGTGTAAAGCATTGCCGTGCATGTCAGCCATGACCTGGACTTCCACGTGCCGAGGCTCGACTATGAACTTTTCCAGATAGATGCTTCCGTCACCAAAGGCGGCTTCGGCTTCGGCACGCGCTGAATTAAATGCCGAGCGCAGAGTAATGTCGTTATGGACAACTCTCATTCCACGACCACCGCCGCCAGAGGTGGCTTTTAATATTACTGGGTAACCCATCTTGTTTGCCAGTTTCAGCGCCGACGACTCCTTCTCCAGAGCACCATCGGAACCGGGCACTATCGGAACGCCCGCCTTGCTCGCCAACTTGCGGGCCTGGATCTTATCGCCAAGCAACTGCATCGCCTCAACGGGCGGGCCAATGAATGTTATCCCGCACTCCCGACAAATCTGGGCAAAGTTTATGTTCTCGGCCAGGAAGCCATAACCCGGATGAATCGCCTCAACGTCGCTGATCTCAGCGGCACTTATAATACGGGGTATATTCAGATAACTTTTAGCACAGTCGGGCGGCCCGATACAAATGGCTTCATCTGCCAACTGCAGATATGAAGCGTCCCTGTCAGCCTCTGAATAAACCACTACCGCCTCAATATTAAGCTCGTGACAGGCACGGATGATTCGAAGTGCAATTTCACCTCGATTGGCTATCAAAATCCTTGAAAACATAATTCGTTTTATTATTTTCTACCGTCTATTTACTATTGTTTGTTGTGCCTCAATATTCAATTACCCTGCCGATCTTTTTTCAATAATCAAAAGAAAATTATTAGTCCGGTTTGACCTTGAAAAGTACCTGGCCGTACTCAACCGCCTGGCCATTGGTAACAAGTACTTCAACAATCGTTCCACTGGTCTCGGCTTTTATTTCATTCATAACCTTCATTGCCTCGATTATGCAAACTACCATCTGGGGTTCCACCGTCGAGCCTACTTCGACATAATGCTCAGAATCGGGACTTGGGGTTGCATAAAATGTGCCCACAATAGGCGATGTTATTTCCACCAAAGCTTCTGAAGACCCGGCGGACCCGGTGGTATAAGTGTGAATCAGAGCTTCAGAACCTCCTGCCTGGATATGTTGTGCGGAGCCGGGCTCCGGCCTTATCCCCGGTGCGGCACTTAGAACCCCGCCCACAGAGGAATGAGGCTCTGAGCGCTTTAGAAATATCTTGTCGTCACCATGTTTTATTTCGACTTCAAGAAGCTCATTCTCTTTCATTATCTCTATGATTTCTTTAATTTTCTTCAAATCGGTATCTTTATCCGCCATCGTCGCAACCTTTCCATGCAACAGGTATTGCTTAATCCGGATGAGTATAACTAAAACAGGTGTGTTTGCAAAACAATTTTTTAGGACATCTGTGAGATAACAAATCCAGATAAATGTCTGTTGGATATTATGCCGGACAGCCGGGTCTTTTCTGGCAGCTATATGGCTCAAAGTTATCGATTAAAGGGCAAAAATTAAAACTCGAGCTTCTGGTTTGTTCTATTAACCTAAGGAAGTATTTCAAAGGCAACTATTGTAATATCGTCAATTTCAGACGGCTCAATTTTCTGATTATGGGCAATCGTGTTAAGCTTGTCCATCATCTCTACAACAGGCAAATCTTTGACTTCGAGAAATTCATCGCTGAAACCAAAGCCGGTTGTATCATCGAACTTGCCGATGAAAGGCTCTGCCCCGTCGGAATACACCAGCAGCTTATCCCCGGGGTCAAGCTGCACGGTCTCCTGGGTGTATTCGGCCTGTTCAAAAACTCCCAGCAGCGAGCCACGTATCTGGAGCTGCTCGGGCTGCTGTCCAGGTCTGATAAGTATTGGATAGGGATGTCCTCCACGGGCGTATGTGAGCTGTAGTGTTTTTGTATTAAATAGACAATAACAGCAGGTGGCAAATTGATAACCGGAGAGTTTCTGCGCCGCCATTCGAACATTCAGATTTTTTATAACCTCCGCAGGTGGAAATATACGATAATTGTTCTCGTAAGTCTCTCGCATCAGCAATGCCTGTTTTAGAAATATTGTCAGCAGTGCCGCAGGCATGCCGTGCCCCACTACATCAGCTACATAAAAGCCCACGTGCTGCTCGTCGATACGGACCATATCGTAAATGTCACCCGAGACCCACTCGGCAGGCATAAAAATACTGGCCCATTGTACTTCATCGGTACTGGGCATATGAGTGGGAAGAAAATCCTGCTGCACAAGACCGGCTAAACGAAGCTGCTCAGCAAGATTATCTGCCAGGCTTTTGGTCATTGAAAGCTGTTCGGCCAGTTTGTTCCTGTGAATACTCAGCACATGCTTTCGTGGAACCAACGGTTTTGTCGTAATGCCCGTACTTTGTTTACGATACGCAAGATTAGCACTTACTTTCGTCCACAACTCATCTATGGAAACCGATTCCATGCTGCTGACCATAGAGAAACTGGTATTTGACGGCGATAAAGAAAAACTTTTCACGGGCATTTCCGGCCGGTTTGTGAGTAAAATCATGCCAATATTTTCCATCTCAAGGGACTCGATTATCCGGGCAAGCTGCTGCTGATGCGAAGTATACGAGTCTTTCGTGTCGATAATAACGATCCCAATCAAATCGAGCCTGTCACGCACTTTGGGAAATTTGTCTATCGGAAGAATGCGGTAAGAAAGCTTCCTTCTCTTTAAAAGTCGTTTTATTTCGGATGGGATGTGATTTTGACTTGTCAGATACAGAACATCTGTAAACCCTTTTTGCTGTTCGATAGAGGTAAGCAATTTTACTTTTCCCATTTCACTCGTTCTTCTTATTCTATTATGAGACCTTGAACAGGCATCTATTTGTTCATTTCAGGTATTAAATTGAATGTTTAGCCGTTAAAGAACATTCAATAACAACTGTTTGTAATCCATAAGCTAATTTTCGGCTTCTTAAGGGAAGTACTTTTGGAATTTTTTCGCCTTTTTCTACTAATATGGGGCGGTCAGAATCCACAACGGACCGCAAAGATATGACATTAAAGATTAAACTTCTCCCAGGGAGGAACCTAAGTATGAAAGTTACTTAACTATAGCCCAGGTATTCCCGATACCGGTCCGGCCCAAAGACGTTGTCAACCGGTGAAAATGGCCGAGCCGATACGAAGGATGGTTGCTCCCTCTTCGACTGCGATTTCGTAGTCTGAGCTCATGCCCATACTTAGCTCGGTAAAATGCCGGCCGACAATTTTTTCTCCGCGCATCTCGATAAATAATTCTTTTGCCCGAGTAAAACAAGCTCGAACAATATCCTTATTATGTGTCAATGGTGCCATCGTCATCAAACCAACCACCTTTAAGTTCGCAAGGGTCTCTATCTGCTCCGCCAGATGTGTTACCGCACCTACCGGAATACCGTATTTTTGCGGTTCGTTGGAAGTATTGACCTGAAGGAGCACTTTTGGGCATAAGTTCAGCTTTGCCGCTGAAGTGTTTATTTCTTCGGCCAAACGAAGTGTATCTACCGTATGTATCAGACAGGCTATAGGCAAAACATGTTTGACCTTGTTACGCTGCAGATGGCCTATCATATGCCAATTAATGTTTTTAGGGGGGGTCGGATCGCCATCAGATCTCCGGAAAAAATCCTCTACCTCAGTGGATACTTTTTTTAATTGCTGAACACGATTTTCTCCCAGGTCGCTAAAGCCCAGACGAATAACTTCTCTTACGGCCTCGATTGTAGCAGACTTGGTCACGATAACGAGTTTTACCTCACTGGGATCTCTGCCGGCACGCGCACAGGCAGAGTTAATGTTGCCTTTAACACGTTTTGTTTTATCAGAAATTTTTATCATAGTTGAACAACCAATAGTTAAAAAATAAAAAACAATCTACTCAAAACACAGGGATGTACCCAAAATATCAATCTGTTAAAACTTTTACCAGCATAAAAGCCGTCAAGGCAAGATTTTTAACGGTTTTTTCATCTAACATAAATCGAGAAATGATAACCTCAACGAGTTATCGGTTGTTACAACAGCCGGTAAGCGTAAATGCCTAAAATCTAAGCTTTTACGACTTCTATTCAGATAGAATAATGTTCAAAAAAAACGAAAAAAAAGGATTTTTAACTTGATTTTTATCGCCATAAGTTGTATACTAATTCTATTGAGGTATTATGGGGTGTGGTAGTAAACCCCTTGATTTGCAGTTCTGTTGCTTGTTCGTTCGGCAGAATTTCCGTTAACTTTTAGTTCTTTAATTATTTGCCTAAAATATAACGCTGTTTTTAACAGCTTTATAGACCTCGGCGAGGCAGTGTGGTCTACCGGTCTCCCCCCCAGCCGGAACCACGCCCTCGCCCTTTTTATGCGCATAGTTTCGGGCAAATATGGACAAGTCGAGCAAGCTCAGAGTGACACTTATATTTTTCATTCGCCGCGTATCTGGAGCACTACCCTTCTGCTTCGAGGTCCGTCAAATTCACAGAAAAAAACAGCCTGCCATGTCCCGAGGCTCAAAGAGTTATCCTTTATGAGGACTTGTTCGCTGCAACCGAATAGAGAGCTTTTGCAGTGCGCATCCGAATTGCCCTCGGAATGACGATAGCCCCGCCGGCGATGAGGCATTAATTCTTCCATAGTCAAAAGTATATCGTGCGTCACTGAAGGGTCGGCGTTTTCATTTATGGTAATCCCCGCGGTCGTGTGAGGGCAATAGACTATTACATCACCGTCTGAAATACCCGATTGACTGACAAACGAGCGAACCTGGCTTGTGATGTCAATCATCTGGTTGCGGCTTTTCGTGCTTATGCGGAATTCTTCCTGAACGATTTTCATAATTAATCCTCACATCTGTTCGACAACTTCAATACCCAAAAGCTCGCTTAGTCCGTGCCTGATAGTCTTAGCGGTTAAATCACAAAGCAAAAGCCTGGTGGGTCTTTTGTCCGGCTCGGCCTTCAGGACCGGGCAATTCGTATAAAACGCGCTGAATTTCTGCGCAAGCTCATAAAGATAGGCGGTCAGGTAATTCGGCCTGTAATCGGCCACAGCGGCCTGTAACGCCTCGCCGTAGCGAACCAGGTACTTTACCAGGTCCAGCTCAGCCGGCTCAGTCAAACTCAGAGCATCCAGCCCGGCAAGCTCTTCTTCAATATCAACATCCTTGCTCTGTGCCTTTCTCTCGATGGATTTTATGCGGGCATAAGCGTATTGCATATACGGGGCGGTATTACCGTCCATAGCTAACATCTTATCGAAGCTGAACACATAGTCACTCGTGCGATTGTTGGAGTAATCGGAGTATTTGACGGCGCCGATTCCGACTGCCTTGGCGATAGTCTCTTTTTCGTCCTGCGAAAGCTCCGGATTCTTTTCTTCGACTACCGACTTCGCGCGTTCAACCGCCTCATCGAGCAGCTCTTTTAATTTCACATTCTCACCCGAGCGAGTCTTTAACGGCGTGCCGTCCTCGCCCAAAACGCTGCCGAACATAACGTGCGAAAGCTCAATATCATCACCAACCCATCCTGCCATATTCGCTACCGCAAACAGCATCTCAAAATGCAGCTTCTGACGCGAATCGGTAACGTAAATTATAGAGTTCGCTTTTAATTCATTGACTCGATATCTAAGCGCCGCCAAATCCGTCGTCGCATAAAGATACGCGCCATCGGACTTCTGAATAATAAACGGCAAAGGCTCCCCCTCCTTATTCTTAAACCCCTCCGGAAATACACATACCGCGCCATCGGATTCAACAGCAAGTTTTTTCTTTTTTAATTCGTCAACAACCTCAGGCAGTATATCGTTATAAGCACTTTCGCCACGTACATCATTTAAAGATAGCGTAACATTGAGTGTCTTATAGATCTCATGGCAATGTTCTAATGAAATATTTTTAATAAGCTCCCAAGCATCTTTCTCCTGCTTATTATCTTCGTCATCAATATTCTGTAAATAACAAGCTGTTATATGGCGTGAAAGAGATTCGTAGGGTATTGAGATATATTCGAAAGATTCCTTACCATTCTTCTTAGAAGATTTTTTCTTTTTACGTGTTTGAATCACCATCCCTTTACCCGTGAAAGATTCCTCCAGTAAGTTCACATATTGATAGGCAAGTAATATCTTCGGCCAGATATCATCTGAATTGCGATCTTCGATTTTCTCAAGAAAAGGTTTGAAAAATCTCTTGCCGTCTCCCAGTTCTTTATCAAAGTCTTCACGCCAATCTTCTTCGTGACGTTCACGTATATCTTTGAGCCTCTTTTCGAGCCTCTTTTCATCTTTTATGTAGGTCTTTAATCCTTCAAGTTCGGTTTGATAATAGGGCTTTTCATCAATTCGTTTCTCGGACATACATATATGCCACAGACCAAGTATGACCATCCCAAAATTAGTTCCCCAATCTCCAACATGGTTTTGGCGGATGATTTTGTGACCGAGGAATTCAAGCGTTCGGCAGATGCAATCACCGATGATAGTGCTCCTCAGATGGCCGACATGCATCTGCTTGGCAATATTGGGACTCGAAAAATCCACAACGATAGTCTTCGGCTCAGCAGTCTTATCTATAGCAAGATCGGCGATGTGCCTGTTGATTTCAAGCAGCCTGTCTGCTAAATATCCGGATTTCAGCCGCAGGTTGATAAAGCCCGGCCCTGCGACTTCAGGCGACTGGCAAATATCACTCAGGTCTAAATTCTTCACCACCTCTTCGGCTAATTTGCGGGGATTGGTCTTAAGCTTTTTCGCCAGACCCATTACTCCGTTGGCCTGATAATCACCGAACTTAGAGTCAGTAGAAGGCCTTACTATAGCAGAACAATTATCGCAACCTGCAGCAGACGCCATTGCTGCGCTAATCCGCTCTTCAAGTATGTCTAACACAATCTTCATATTATCTTTATTCTCGAAAGAAAGTTCCCTCTGTCATTCCTGCGAAAGCAGGGATGACAATCAGAATCCTTGTCTTTTTACTTATATCTCTGTGTCCTCCTGTGGCTATTTTTTTCATTTATCAATCGTCAATCTCTCCGCATCGCCCCAGAGCAGTTCCAAATCGTAATAGTCTCGATATTCACTGTCGAAAATGTGGATAACGACATCGACATAATCCAGCAGAATCCAGCGCGCCTGTTCATAGCCGGCCCTGCCGAAACGCTGGAAATTTTGTTCTCTTGCAGTTTGAGAGATTTCATCGGCCACGGTGCGCATCTGTCTGTCACTTGTGCCGGTGGCGATTACAAAAAAATCGGTAGCCGGAGATTTTCCGCTTAAATCCAGAACGACAATATCGCTGCAATGCCTCTCTGCGGCCACTTTCGCAGCCGCCAGAGCAAATGCCTTTGCCGCATCCAGGACTTTCTTTACTTGCGCCTTTGGCTTGGCCGCTGACACTTTTTTGGGCGTCTTAGGTTTGGCCGCAGTCACTTTCTTTAGCGTCTTTTTCTTAGCAATTTTTGAAGTTTTCTTTTTCACCAGGTTCTACATCCTCATATTTAATAAAAACGGGACAGCCTCTCTGGCTGCCCCGATAGAGTACAAATATTAGACAATAACGTCAACACATTCAATATTGGGAACGCCGATTAAAGACCATAATCAGCTTAGCGGACAGAGAGAACGCGGTTGAGGGCCGTGTTGCGAATAAAATCAGATATGCCCTTGAATCCGAGATTCATCGCTGCATTCCCAAACAGCAGTTTCTCTTCAGCAGTCAATCTAACGTTCACCTGTTCAGTTCGCATTCTGGCGGATGACGGTTGCGGTGGTCTTTGACCGCACTCAATCATTGTCGCGACCGCAATTAATAAAGCCTCTTGCGAAGCCTTATAACACTTCTCCGGCGTTTCGGCATCTGCAAAGACTGTAGGAAGCTCAACGGAACTGCCGATGAAACCTAACTTTTCATTTCTCTCAAGTATTATGCGGTAATCCTCCACAATCTTCCCGGCCTTGCGCAAAATCGAAGCCTTAAATGGCTGCTTGATACCCTTAGATTTCGTTCCGGTCTTCGAGGAATTCTTTGAACTTCTTGACATATTCGGCATCTACTTTCTTATCATGCACCGGGATAAGCCAGGGCAATTCGCCCTCCCTGATAAAAACCCGGTACGGCTCATAAATTTTTTGAAGCTTCCATCCGTTCGACTCGAACAACTCCAAAACTTCCTCAAAACCAACATAATCCTTCATTTTATTGCTCCTGATGTTAAACCAGCAATGCCTTTGGTCTCGCAACCATCTTTAAAAAGGCTTTGCTACTCTCGGTATAACATCAGGAAGCATTGTATACCATCGCTCAAGCAATGTTGTCCCCGACTTCCTGATTGACAATTATCGGGACTTTCAATTTTCTTTATATTTAAAGTATAGCCTAAGATATACAAATGTCAAGAGTTATTTTTTATTTTTTTAAACTTTTTTTTTACCAAGTTCTACATCCTCACATTTAATAAAAACGGGGCAGCCTCTCTGGCTACCCCGATAGAGTAACTTTATTAGCCGGTCGCGTCAACTGTGCAACTCGGAATACCATCTCTTCAATAATTATTTAAAGCTGATGCCGAGCCAGTCGCTGATAACCGGCGCGAATTTTACAACTACGCCTGAAAACACAACGCTGACCATCGTCATCAGTTTTATCAGAATATTCAAACTCGGTCCGGAGGTGTCCTTACATGGGTCGCCAACAGTATCACCAACAACCGCGGCCTTGTGTGCATCGGAGCCTTTGCCGCCGTGAGCGCCTTTTTCAATGTACTTTTTGGCGTTGTCCCAGGCACCGCCGGCGTTGTTCAGTGTAATAGCAAGAACAAAACCACAGCTTAATCCACCCGCCAAAAGACCCATCACACCTGCTATGCCAAGGAGCAGGCCGGTTACAACAGGAACGATAATCGCCAGCATGGAAGGCAGAATCATCTCTTTCTGAGCGCCGCGAGTGGAAATGGAAACACAGCGGGCATAATCAGGCTGGCCCGTTCCTTCCATAATACCGGCTATTTCCCTGAACTGGCGCCGGACCTCATTGACCATGTCCCCTGCTGCCCTGCCGACCGCCTTCATTGTCATCGCACAGAATACAAAGGCCATCATAGCGCCAATGAACAAGCCGCAGATTAACTTGGGATTCATAATATTGAGGCCATAGGCATCTACGAAATCCATAATGGGGGCGGTCTTGACATTGATAGCACCGGCAACACCATCCGTAGCCGCAAATGCCACCTCACCAATGCGATATATTCCATCGGCACTTTCTGAGGCGAGCCGGCCAATCCATATACGAACCTCCTCGATATAAGCCGCCAAAAGTGCCATCGCCGTCAAAGCCGCTGAGCCGATAGCAAATCCCTTACCAGTCGCCGCGGTTGTATTACCGAGGGCATCCAGCGCATCTGTTCTTTTTCTGACCTCTTCACCGAGACCGCTCATCTCTGCGTTGCCGCCGGCATTGTCCGCAATCGGGCCATAAGCATCGGTTGCTAAAGTAATACCCAGCGTGGCAAGCATACCAACCGCGGCAAAACCGATTCCGTAAAGACCCATCGATATTTCTGAGAAACCGCCGGCAAAACCAAAGGCACATAAAATACCGATCACAATAGTTATTACCGGCAGACCCGCCGAAAACATACCTGTTGCTAAGCCGTCGATAATAGTCGTAGCAGCACCCATTTCTGTCTGCTCGGCTATACCTCTCGTAGGCTTGTACTCGTCAGACGTGTAATACTCGGTAAACTGGCCTATCAGCACGCCGGCAACAAGACCGGAAACAACCGAGCCGAAGACACCCCACGTAATCCATTCGAAATGGGCCAGACCAGCAACAGCGAGAATAATCAGCACCGAACTGCCCATGGTTCCGAAAAGCAATGCCCTAAGCAAATTCTTCTGGCTGGCGTTTTCCTTGCAGCGAACCATAAAGATACCTGCGATAGAAAGGACAATACCTATACCCGCAACAAGCATCGGGGCAAGTACGGCCTTTAGAACCATCTCTTGCGATGACAGCGTCAAAGCCGCACCCAACGCCGCTGTAGCAAGTATTGAACCACAGTAGCTTTCGTAAAGGTCCGCACCCATACCTGCGACATCGCCGACATTATCACCGACATTATCAGCTATCGTAGCAGGGTTTCTCGGGTCGTCTTCGGGAATGCCCGCTTCGACCTTGCCGACAAGGTCCGCCCCGACATCTGCGGCCTTAGTGTAAATACCGCCGCCAACACGGGCAAATAACGCCTGAGTCGAAGCACCCATACCGAAAGTTATCATCGTGGTCGTTATTTCTACAAGCTTATGATGAGGATCCATACCCGCCGGTACAAGCTGCAATCCTAAGAAATCCAACCCGTCCTTCATATGGCCTGCAGTATAAACAATCTTATCAAGAATAAGATACCACAGAGAAATATCCAGCAGACCGAAGCCAACTACAACAAGGCCCATAACCGCCCCAGAACGAAAGGCCACCTGAAGACCCTTATTCAGGCTTTCACTGGCTCCCTGAGCGGT
>CAZWME010000028.1:0-16986 GCA_964634515.1 uncultured Pirellulales bacterium
TGTTCACATTGCCGCCATTGTTGCATATAGTGCATTAATAATAGATATGGGAAGCGTGCCGTTACTGATTACCGCCGGCTTTATCGGCTTGAGCGCCGCCTGGTATTGGCTTTATGTTTGCAGACGGGTCAGCAGGGCCTCTGCTGTTATGCACGTAGTAGAACGAGTTACCGACAGAGAGCTTAAAACCGTTACACTCGAGAACGAGCTTCGTGATATTCTGCTCGAAAGAGACGATGTAATCGAGGATAGATTCGATGAGCTTATAAGAGGGTGTGAAATCCTGGATATTCAGGTCGAAGAAAAAGCCGAAACCATCTTCCGACAAGTCTCGGCCATTTTGGCTAAGAGGATAGGGACAGACGAGTACGTGCTGTTCGAGAAGTTCCTCCATCGTGAAGCCGAGGGCGGCACGGTAGTTCAGCCGGGCTTTGCCATACCGCATATAGTTGTGGAGGGTGAAAGCAAATTCGATATTCTGCTTGTTCGTGCGCGTGAGGGCATCATCTTTCCGCACGCTCCGGATCCGGTCAGGATAATGTTCGTTCTGGCGGGCAGTAAAGATGAACGCAATTATCACCTCAGAGCCCTTATGGCCATAGCTCAGATTGCCCAGGAAAAGCATTTCGAGCAGCGATGGTTAGCCGCAAGAGATACTCAGGGATTAAGAAACCTGATACTTCTATCCACACGAAAAAGAGACACGAAACAGTAACTTCCCCGTTATACCCGTACAGAATCTGCACTGTGTGAAGTCTGATACTACAGTTTTCTTGCTATTCGTATTGAATTCAATATACTTCTCGATAAGACTGTTTTTTCGCGAAATTAAATGAGAAATCAATAACGAGGTACGATGATTAAATGAAGATAATTGCAGATGCGAATATTCCGTTTGTGGCAGAGTGCTTTTCATCCATCGGTGAGGTTATAACTATTGGCGGTCGAGAGATAACACAGAGTGTTGTTGCTGATGCCGATGTTCTTTTGGTTCGGAGCATTACGCAAGTTAATGCGGATTTGCTGGCCGGCAGCAAGGTGCGTTTTGCAGCTACAGCCACCATCGGTTTTGACCATGTCGATATTGACTTTCTTCAGGGGAACAATATAGGTTTTACGTCGGCGCCTGGATCGAATGCCAACTCGGCGTCTGAATACGTTATAGCCGGACTGCTTGAAGCTTCTGGGAAATGTGATATTAATCTCGAAGGCCAATCGATAGGCATTATAGGTGTTGGCAATGTTGGAAGCAGGGTGGCGAACAAGTGTGCGGCTTTAGGAATGCAGATATATCTGAACGACCCGCCTTTGCAGAGACAAACCGGCGAGGCGAAATATCTGCCGTTAAAAGAACTTTATGATTGTGATTATATAACGTTCCATACGCCAATGACGTTCGAGGGTATTGATAAGACTTATCATTTGGCTAACGAGAAATTTTTCAAATCGCTTAAGGATGGGTGTGTATTTGTTAATGCTTCGCGCGGTGGAGTGGTTGACAGTGAGGCATTAAAAACGGCGATACAATCAGGGCGATTCAAAGCGGTGGTGCTTGATGTATGGGAAAACGAGCCGTATATCGATATGGAACTTTTGGACATGGTTGATATCGGCACGCCGCATATTGCCGGCTATTCGCTGGACGGCAAGATTTCCGGTATGATTATGATTTATAAGGCGGCCTGTGAACATTTCGGGCTTAGTCCCAAGTATGGTATAGAAGATTTTTTACCCGAACCTGTTGTACGTCAATTGAGAATAGAACATACAGATAACGAGCAGGATGCGCTGCTTGGTGCTGTGCGGAAGATTTACGATATCAGAGAAGATGACACAAAGCTGCGCCGGACATCTGAGAAGCCGGCGGAAAAGAGGGGTGGATTTTTTGACGGCTTGCGTAAGGATTATCCGGTCCGCAGAGAATTTCAAAATACGAAGTTATTTGTTGAAGACAGAAAGAGCACTTTAGCTAAGAAGCTCAAAGGGATTGGATTCAAAACAAGCGAAAAGTAAAAACGCAAAAATGAAACGATGTTGCGATAGTAGTATTGAGTGGCCGAGAGGTAAGCTGGATTTTTCGGCGGGCTGTATTTTGATGGGAGTGTTGAATGTTACGCCGGACTCTTTCAGCGACGGCGGTCAGTTCTACGATTTCGCAAAGGCGGTCGAGCGTGGTATGCAAATGTCAGCCGAAGGTGCCGCAATAATAGATATTGGCGGCGAATCGACCCGGCCTGGTTCTGCATCCGTTTCAGATGAAGAGCAGAAAGAGCGTGTAGTTCCTGTGATAAAGGCGCTGTGTGAAAAGATAAGTGTGCCGATCAGCATTGATACCTGCAAGTATGAAGTTGCCAAAGCCGCCCTGGAAGCAGGGGCGGGTATTCTGAACGATATAACCGCTTTAAGAGATGAGCGGATGGCAGAACTGGCGGCCAAATATAATGTGCCGGTTGTCCTGATGCATATGCAGGGCACGCCTGCAACAATGCAGGTAGAGCCGAAGTACGAGGATGTGGTTGGTGAGGTCATGGAATATCTGGTAGGCCGGGCCAAGCGGGCAGAGGATTTCGGCATTGCGAGAAATATGATTTTTATAGACCCCGGAATCGGCTTCGGCAAGACGTTAGAGCATAACCTTTTACTATTGAGAAATATCAATCAACTCATCGCTACTGATTATCGAGTTCTGGCAGGAACAAGCCGGAAAAGCTTTATCGGAAAGCTTACCGGCAGAGAGAAGCCATCAGAGAGAATATTCGGTACGGCCGCAACGGTTGCTCTTTGCGCCGCGGCAGGTGTTTCAATCGTACGCGTGCATGATGTAGCTGAAATGGTGGACGTGGTGAATGTGTCGAATAAGCTCAAATGAATGTATTATATTATGGGGTATTTTAGGGATATGAAAACATTTAACTATTGTCCTTCCTGCGGGGCGGCAGACATACTTTTCGATGGTATTAAACAGTTCAATTGTAAAGAGTGCTCCTTTACTTATTACCACAATGTAGCTGCAGCAGTTGCCATAATATTGGAGTATGACAAGAAGATACTCTTAACCAAAAGAGGTGAAGAGCCGGGCAAGGGAAAACTGGATTTACCGGGAGGATTTGTAGATCCGAAAGAATCCGCAGAAGATGCGATAAAAAGAGAGATAAGAGAGGAATTAAACATCGAGACTGGAGATCTTCAATATTTAGGCTCTTTTCCAAATATTTATGAATATAAAGATGTGGTTTATAACGTTTGTGATTTGTTCTTTTTTTCGAGAATTAATACACTTCCCACTGATATTGACAGATCTGAAATAGAGGAATGGATTTTGGTAAATCCTTCGGAAATTCCCATTGACGAATTTGCGTTCGAATCAACGAAGATGTGCCTGGGCCATTTTTGTAATATCCAAAGATCCATGTGACAAGTACATTTATGAGGGCATATGGGAAGTTCAGAATGAACGTATTTATCATCACTATCGGTTCACGCGGTGATGTCCAGCCGTTTGTGGCATTAGGCAAAGGCTTAAAAGCGACAGGGCATTCAGTTACACTTTGCACCAGTTCCAGCTTTGAACCGTTTATTCGCTCCCACGGACTTAATTATGGCTACATGACGGACGAACTACTCAAACTGATGGACTCCGACGCAGGCCGTGATGCAATGGAAAATACAAACGGCATATTAGGTTCAATCAAAACAATGATAAGGTTAGTGAAGAGAGCAAAGCCGATCAATAGGCAAATGCTCAAAGATTCATGGGATGCGGCGCAAGCGGCCGAGCCTGATATTGTGCTTTTCCACCCCAAAGCGTTAGGTGGAGTACACATTGCAGAAAAGCTTGGTGTACCCGTTATGATGGTGATTCCCTTGCCTATGATTGTACCGACAGCCGAATTTCCGACTATTGGTTTTCCAAATTGGAATATTGGCGGTTGGTACAACAAGCTCACCTATGCATTCGTACGCATGGGTTTTCGTATGTATAATGGGACAGTAAATAAATTTCGGCAGGATATACTCGACCTTCATAAATTCCCCAAATCTTCCGATATGCTGCACATTGCGGATGGCCGGCCTATTCCAGTGTTTCATCCTTTTAGCACACATGTCGTGCCACGCCCAAATGATTGGCCTGACAATGTGTATATAACGGGGTATTGGTTTTTGAACAGATTGAACGAATGGGAGCCTTCGGCTGAATTGAGAGCTTTTCTCGATGAAGGTGAAGCACCCGTTTATGTTGGCTTTGGCAGTATGGCCGGGCGCAATCCTCGACGGATAACAAACATTGTGATTGAGGCTCTGCAACAAGCGAATGCGCGGGGTGTTATTGCTACGGGGTGGGGTGGATTGGCTTTGGATGATTTGCCAGAGATGATTTACAAAATTGACAAAGTTCCGCACGATTGGCTTTTTCCGCGTATGGCGGCAGTGGTGCATCATGGGGGTGCCGGTACAACAGCCGCAGGATTACGGGCAGGTCGTCCCACTATTATTTGCCCTTTTTTTGGTGACCAACCCTATTGGGGGCGATGTGTTCACTCGCTTGGTGTAGGTAGCAAACCCATTCCACAGAAAAAATTGACGGCTGAAAAGCTGGTTGCCGCCATCCAAGAAGTAACGAAGAATCAGACCATTCGGCAAAATGCCGAAGTATTAGGTAAAAAAATTCGCCACGAAGATGGAATTGCTAATGCGATAACGATTATCGAAAGAATGGTAATGCAGGTTTAAGGTAATAATGATAATTGCGTTTAATCGGTGCCCAGAGCGAATTTGAGCGCATCGTTGGTATTTTTAGCAAATTTGAACTGCAGGTTCTTTTTGGCTTCTTTAGGGACATCGGGGAGGTCTTTTTTGTTTCTTGCAGGGATTATGACTGTTTTTATGCCGGCCTGTTGAGCCGCTAAGATTTTTTCTTTCAGGCCGCCAATGGGCAAGACCAGTCCACGCAAGGTTATTTCACCGGTCATTGCTACGTCCGGGCGGGTAGGTTTGCCGAGAAGCAGACTGACCAGAGATGTAAATATAGCTGCGCCGGCGCTCGGGCCATCTTTTGGAATTGCTCCTGCGGGGACGTGAATGTGATAATCGAACTTTTTAAATTGGTCGGCGTCAATATTTAGTTTTTTGGCATTTGCTTTTACGATGGAAAAAGCGGCTTGTGCGCTTTCCTTCATAACGTTGCCGATTTGTCCGGTAAGCTGCAGCTTACCCTGGCCCGGCATAGAGGCTGATTCGATAAAAAGCAGCTCGCCGCCGAAAGGGGTATAAGCCAGAGCGGTTGCGACGCCGGGTATTCCGGTTCGCAGGGCCAGTTCCGATTCGAATTGGGCAGGGCCCAGGATTTTCAACAAATCCTTTTTGGCGACGGTTGCCCGTCTTTTTTTGGCTTTGGCAATTTCCGTGGCGACGGACCTGCAGATAGAAGCGATATTTCTTTCGAGGTTTCGGACTCCCGCCTCGCGTGTATAGCCCTGAATTATCGCGAGAATTGCATCATCTTTTATGGTGCATCGGTTTTTGCTCAGGCCGTGCTCTTTAAACTGGCGAGGAACCAGATACTTTTTTGCGATGTTGAGTTTTTCATTTTCTGTGTAGCCGGGAAGTTCAATGACTTCCATTCTATCACGCAGTGCCGGCGGGACAGGCTCGGTATAATTTGCAGTGCCGATGAACATTACGGTTGATAGATTAAAAGGCTGGTCGAGGTAATGGTCTGTAAAGCTGAAGTTCTGTTCCGGGTCAAGGACTTCCAGCAGCGCACTTGCGGGATCGCCTCTAAAATCACTTCCGATTTTATCTAATTCATCGAGCATGAATACGGGATTTTTGCTGCCGCACTTTCTCAGTTCCTGCAGTATTCTGCCGGGCAGAGCGCCGATATAAGTTCTCCGATGCCCCCTGATGTCGGCTTCATCTCTTATCCCTCCGAGTGATATACGAACGAATTTTCTTCCCATAGCTCGTGCGATGGATTTGCCGAGTGAAGTTTTACCAACGCCGGGCGGGCCGACAAAGCAAAGAATGGGGCTTTTGCCCGTTGGATTTAGTTTGCGAACAGCCAGGAATTCGAGGATACGTTTTTTTACCTTGCGCAGGTCAAAGTGGTCGGTGTTTAATATTCGCTGTGCCTTGTTGATGTCGAGTTGGTCGCTTGTTTGAATCGACCAGGGCAGTTCGCAGACCCAATCCAGATACGTGCGGATGACACTGTACTCCGGTGATGCGGGAGGTATTTTACTCAATCTGTCCAACTCTCGAAGGGCCTCTTGTTCTACTTTTTTGGGCATTTTAGCTTTTGTAATTTTTTTGTTGATTTGTTTGAGCTCGTCAGTTCTGTGGTCCTTTTGGCCAAGCTCGGTCTGAATGGCTTTTAGCTGTTCCTGAAGATAATATTCCCGCTGATTTTTATCTATGGATTCTCTGACCCTTCCCTGGATTTTATTGCTTAGCTCAAGAACTTCCAGTTGGTTAGCTAAGATAACGGATATTTGTTTAAGTCGTTTGGCAGCGTCAAGTTCTTCGAGCAATTGTTGTTTAGTTGCAATGTCGATACTGAGATTGGCTGCCAGAAAATCAGCTAATGCGGAAGGGTTCTCAATATTTTCCAGCAGTACGGATGCTTCTTCAGGGACGTTGGGGCTTAGCTCAATGACTCGGTTGGCCGCATGGCGGACGCCGACGATGAGTGCCTGAAGATTTTTTGTCATTTTTACTTTAACATTAAGCTGCTTGATTTTGGCCTTTAAGTATGGTTTTGTGGCTATCTTTTTTACTACTTTGAAACGGCTTATTCCATGAACCACGACGTGCATCGAACCCTGGGGGAGTTTAATGACCTTGAGGATCGAGGCGGCAGTTCCGACCGAGTAGAGCTTGTCAAAAGTCGGTTTATCGGTATCAGGATTCCGTTGCGTGAGCAGCCCAATGATGGATTCGTTTGGTGTGGTGTCGGCGAGCAAGGCTTTGCTTCGCTGGCGACCTATCGCCAACGGTGTTATAGTCCCGGGATAAGCGACTGCGTTTCGAATTGGCAGGATGCCGATCACATCCGGCAGTTTAAATCCGTGGTCGTTTTCATTTAATTGGCCGTCCCCATTGTGAAGATACGTTTCAAGGTTTACGGGATCTTCTTCAATTACTTCAACAAGCCAATTGCCTCCGAGAGGTAACAAGTTTTTAAGGTCATTTGCCATATTTTACGATTATTTCTCTTTTAGATGTGAATAGTACACGATTGGAAGTAAAAACTAAAAGGTAAAAACCAGAAAAAAAGCAATCTCATAAGAATGCCCCTTGCTTGATTGCTAAATGGCAGCCTTATTGTAGTCGAGCGGGGCTCGGGCCAATGAAACTTCTTCCGTCAATTTCTGCCAAGTTTGTATTATGAACCATCAATAAAGTTTATTGTGGAATCTCTTCATAGGATGACGGGTTATACATCAGTATGCGGTGAGTATCAAAACCGGCAGGGACAGTGATATTGTTTGAGCGGTCGAAATTCAGTGTTGCATTGCCTTCTATTACTGTTGGATTGTCAGAGTAATTGAGAATTGTACCTTCAATCATGGCACTTACATTGCCGGAGAAGTGTGCGCCGCTTACCGCCATAACTCCGCTTAAGGCGGAGAAATTACCGGCGAAATCTACAGAAAACGCCGGGGCAATTATCGAGGAGCCTTCTTCCTGTCGAATCGCATCAAACTGAACTCCTGACGGAACTGGATTTGTCGCAAAGTTACCGAGGAAGGATATGCTGTTATTTGGACCGGCAAAGTTAGGATCACCCTCAGCCACTATCATACCATTGGAGGCAACGTTTCCTTCGAAAGTAACTACATTAGGCTGTTCGATATACAGGATACCCTCTATTGTGATATTGCCTTCAAAGTTTGGATTGGTTCCAGCTTCTATTGTCGCGTTTGTTAAAGTCATACTATTGGTAACATCGGTTGATGAATCAATCGTACTGCCTGTAGCATACTGCTGGAAATGCTGCGTGTCTGGGACAGGGAATTGTGGAGCTTCGGCGCCTATGTTGACGTGGTTATCTATCGCTGTCTGGCCTGTATCGCCGGCTATTTGTACGGCACCAATGAGAGCAACATTGGCATCTGAGTTGGCGACATTGATATTGCCGTCAAAGTTACAATTGCCTGTAACAAGCATGGCGAGATTGTTATTGTTGCTTTCAATAAAGATATCTGCTTCGCTATTGGAATTTACGCCATTAACGGTCGGATTGCCAAGGAAGTGTACAGGTCCTTTTGTTGCCAGTCCGAAATCGAAGATAGGGTATTCGTAGGGTTGAATATTGTATTGAACTCTGATAGTACGTGTAATATCAGCACCGCCTATAGATGAAAGCTGCAAAATCTCTGCGTTATTGGGATCAATAAGAATTTCACTCTCGAAGGCTTGTCCAGTTGCAGAGTCCAGTGGAACAGGGGGTATTGTGCCGTTATTATAAACTGTGACATTTGTAATACTGTTGGTAGACAGGTCAGTTTGCAGGCTACTGACTATTGTGCCGAAATAATCAGATGGTAGGGTCGAACTTGGAAATTCGACTCGGTTAAGCCAAAATCTCATTGTTTCCAGTCCGGATTCTGTGCTGGCGATTGCACAGCCAACTTTATGCTGATTTGAGGCAAGCTGGACGTTGGTGCTGGACATAGTGGCCATTGAGACGGCTAAAGCAGAAAATATAAGCACGAATATCATTGATATGATGAGTACTGCGCCACGGTTATCTTGTTGCTGTGCTGATTTCTTTTTTGCAGGTGCCATTTTTCCTCCCCCCGGAAAATACACTGCGTTTAAGAAACTGTTAAAACTTCACTATAACCTGATTAAAGTATAAGAAATATAGCAGATAAAGACAAAACGGCTGACCTGAATGATGCGGAAAAAGTGTTTATGATGTCCGATATAAACATCTATCTTGAAGTTGAAACGGGGCTATAAGGTGTTTTCCTGTTCCGCAAAGTACGAACTGCGGGCGAACGGCGAAGATATAATCCAGCTAAATCCCAATTCCATTGCTTTTCGCTTCCATAAATCGAATTTATCAGGCGTTATGTATTCAACGACTTCAAGTGAATTTTTTGATGGTTTTAGATATTGGCCGATAGTAACTCTTTCACAGCCGAAATTACACAGGTCTTTCAGTACCTGCTCGACCTCGTCGTCGGTTTCCCCTAAACCGAGCATAATTGATGATTTTGTTTGTATATTATCGGAGCATTCCTTTGCCATTTTGAGTAAATTCAGAGATCGCTGATAATTTCCGCCTTTCCTGGCGATTTTGTACAGCGATGGAACTGTTTCAACGTTGTGGGCGAAGACAAAAGGTAAAGCCGAACTGAGGATTTTCAGAGCCTGTTTTTGGCAGTTACGGAAGTCGGGCGTTAGTATTTCGAATTTCATATCCGTGCACTGTTGTCTTACCTGGTTAATACAATCGCGAAAGTGACGTGCGCCGCCGTCCAATAAATCATCTCGATTTACGCTGGTAATCACGAGGTATTTCAATTTCATTTGCTTTGCCATTCGGGCCAGGCGAAGTGGCTCTGTAATATCCGGCGGTTCGGGTTTGCCGCATGCTACCGAACAGAATTTGCAGTTTCGCGTGCAGATTTTGCCTAAAATCAGTACAGTTGCTGTGCCTCTTGACCAGCACTGACCTTGATTCGGACAGTTTGCGCTACTGCATATAGTTTCCAACCCCAGAGAGTCGATAATGTTTCGGGTATGATTGAAAGAGCTACCAGACGGCAATGGTCTGTGTAGCCAGGGAGGTAGTTTTCGTCGCTTGGATTCGATATTCAGCATTTTGTATTTGTCTTTTATCTTAGGAAAAATGTTTTATAAGCAGTTGAGATAATCTTTCCTTTGCCTGCCTCATTGAAAAGTGTTTGCCGGTCTGTTTCAGCACTGATGTCATTTCCACGCCGTCCAGGCCGCAGGGCGTTATGAATTCGAAAATACTAAGGTCGTTATTAATGTTTATTGCCATGCCATGATAGGTTATAAATTTAGATACACGCACGCCGATGGAGGCGATTTTTTTTTCGCCGACCCACAGTCCCGGCAAGCCTTTCTTTCTTTCGGCATGGACACCGGATTGCTCTAATAATTCCGCACCTATTGATTCCAGCTCTCTGATATATTCGCTGATTCCGAGGCCGTATTCCTGCAAATTTAATATCGGATAGAAAATCAACTGACCCGGGTTGTGTGCCGTTGTGCCGCCGCCCCTGCGGATATCGACGATGTCGATGTGTTTTTTTGCCAAATCATCTCTGTTGGTTAATAGTTTATTTGCACTTTGCCGGGCACCGAGAGTAATAACAGGGGGGTGCTCAACTATCAGGACGGTGTTTTGTATTTCACCAAGGCGTCTTTTCTCTTGCATTTGGTGCTGTAGTTTTAAAACCTGACGATAATCAACAAGCCCGCAATCAATAATGCGAAGAGAATTTACGAATTTCGATTCATGAATCTCAGTTGTAGATTGCTCTAACATGCGTATTTGGTTATGCTTTTGGTGGGTTGTGCAGACTCAGGCCGAAGGCGTCTTCGACGGCTTCCTTGAGCACCTCTGAAACGGTCGGATGGGGGAAGCTATTCTCTGTGATTTTTTCATTGCTGCCTATAAGTGTTCTTGCTGCGCCAATCATCTCTGTTACCATAGAGCCGACCATTGTAACACCGATAATTTTGTTGGTCGAGTTGTTCCTTACGGCCCGTATTTCGCCGCTTGTTTCATTGTGCGCCACACTTCGACCGTTGGCTTTGAAGAACGACCTTCCTACAGATACATCGATGCCCTGTTCTATGCAGTTTTCTTCACTTTTACCAACGGACGCAATTTCCGGGAACGTATAAACAGCGCGTGGTATAAGCGAATAGTCGGCTATTTGTTCATCGCCTCCCGTGGCATTGACTGCGGCAACCTCGGCCTCCGCGAAGGCACCGTGTGCTAAATAGGTGGTGCCTACGGCATCGCCGATGGCATAAACGCCGGGGGCATTGGTTTGAAGCTTTTTATTAACAGCAATAGCAGGACCTTTCATCTGTAGATTCAGTGCCTGGACGGTTTCCTCATCGACAACCGCTCTTCGTCCCACGGATACGAGAACTTTTTCGGCGTCGATTGTTTGGCCGCTTTCGAGCGACACTATTGCCGGTGTAACTGTTGTATCGACGGAAGTTACCTTCTGGCCTGTGTGCGAATCAATGCCGAGCTTTTTGAATTCACGTTCTATGAGCCGGCCAACCCATTGGTCTTCCATTGGAATCAATCTTGAAAGCGCTTCTACGATTTTTACTTTAGTTCCCATTGCAGCATAAACACAGGCCATTTCACAGCCGATTACTCCGCCGCCTATTATTACCATTGAACCTGGTATCTGCTGTAAGCCCAGTGCTTCTTTACTGCTGATAACGGTTTGGCCGTCGAAAGGAACTGTCGGGATTTGACTTGGCAGCGAGCCGGTTGCCAGGATTATTTTGCCGGCCTGTATCAGCATTGGTTCGGTGTCTGTTTCGATGTTAATTTGTTTCGGTGCTGTAACGACGGCCCTGCCTTGTATTATTTCCACTTTGTGGCTTTTTATTAATCCTGTTAGACCTTTTCGAAAGCCGCCTACTACGGCATCCTTTCTTGCCTGTATTTTAGGCCAGTTGGCGGTGGCTGCATTGACGTCAATACCCATCATCGCAGCATGTTTAATCATTAGCAGTGTGTGGGCCGAAGCAAGCAATGTTTTCGACGGGATACATCCGCGATTCAGGCATGTGCCGCCAATACAATCTTTTTCGACTACTGCTACCGAAGCACCCCTTTGTGCGCATCTTATAGCGGCGGCGTAACCACCCGGGCCGCTGCCGATTACTACAACATCAAAACTTTCAGCCATTATTTGAGTTCCTTTTTACTACAGTATCTTTTTTGAAATATTAATGGATAGTCTAAGCAGGACGATAAGGATTATTTTGAGGATTATACCATGTAAAGAGCCGATCGTGCAATTGATTTTGCACCTTTTTTAGAGCAGGGTCGTTGATACGATTTACGAATTCGCCCGGGTCTGTCTCGTGGTCGTACAATTCATGCATTGAGCCGTGGTTGAAAATGTACTTATAACGCCGGGTGCGAATCATATATTCACAGGTTCTGGTCCTTAAATTATATTCACTGAACGCCGCCGACGGCCCTTTCAAATCAGGTTTTCTCAGGATATCAGCAAAGCTGGCTGCATCCATCTTGGCCGGTGAGCCGGGTATGTCAAGTAGTGTTGTCTTTTCCGGTGGTTTTAGTCCGGCCAGCTCGACTAATGTCGGATATAGGCCGAAGTGCTCAGTTAATGCAGCGGTTACCTGGTTTTGCGGCAGGTGGTTCGGATAGCTTACAATCAACGGTACTTTAACAGACGGCTCGAACAGACAAAACTTCTGGTAAAGCCCGTGGTCACCGTCCATCTCGCCGTGGTCGGAAGTGTAAATAACTATGGTATTATTCAGCAGACCTTCTTTTTCGAGCGCCTTGTACACGTATCCTATACATGTGTCAACGAAGGCGAGGTTGCCGAGGTACCCTGCCCGATGTGCTCGCTGGCGTTTTTGGCCCTGTGTTCTCATATTTTTAATGCGCCGCTGGATGTGTGGTGGATATTTGGATATATCGCCGACTTCCGGAAGTTTCATCTTATCGACGGGATATTTTTCGGCCCATTCTCTCGGAGGATAGAAGGGGGAATGCGGTTTCATAAAACTGGTTAGCAGAAAGAACGGCTGGCGGCGATATCTGGTTATAAATTTGGCTGCCTCGCGAGCTATAAACATATCCAGATGGTCTTCGTCTTCAAGTTTTGAGGCCATGCTGTCAAAGTTGTATTTTTCGACATTGCCAACCCATGGGCTGCCCTTTGGCCATAATCCGTCTAAAACAGGCAGGCCGGCGCCTCCATCATCCACGGTCTTGAAAAAGTGCTGTCCCAGCGGATGATTGGCAATCTCATTGGCGTAGTGCTGTACCTTTGGGCCCAAATACATCAGCCAGTCGTTGATGGACATATAATATTCGAAGCCGTGATTGTGGGCGTTTCCGAAGTGCATTTTGCCTATCAAAGCGGTAAGATAGCCGTTGTCGGTAAAATGATGAGCCATCGTGCGATAGCGCCAGTCAAGCTTGTTGGTGTTGGTGATTGCACCGGTGCTATGTGCATAGAGCCCGGTCAGTAAAGCCATTCTTGAGGCTACGCAGACCGGGTAAGGACAGTAAGCGTTTGTGAACCGGACGCCGCGCGAGGCAATGAGGTCGATATTTGGTGTGGGAACCAGGTCTCTACCGGCACAAGTCATCAAATCCGCCCGATGCTGGTCGGTCATAATGAAAAGAATGTTTGGCTTGTTAGAGTTTGAAGGTGAATGAGATGTCGGCAACGCTTTCGGAGAGTCAGATGTTTTAGTTTCAGCAACATTGCAGCCGAGTAGTGCTGAAGCGGCTCCCAGTCCGGCGGCTTGCAGGAATTTCCTTCTCTTGAGATTGTTTTTTTTCATTATATTTTACTCTTACAGGATTTCATTATTATACGCAAAACTTCAAGAAATTATTTGCGAGATTACTTTCGTTGTCGGCGGCCCCATTCGTGTGCCTTTGCCGGGTCGTAATCCGGATTCGGTGTGGGCATTTTGGCGTTAACCGATTCTCTCCAGGCAGCGAGTTTTTTTTGTAGCTGGGCGGCTTTTGTTGGATTTTTCATTGCAAGATTGTGCTTTTCTGCGATGTCGCGTTTGAGGTTATAAAGCTCAAGCCGGCCATCCTCGTAGAACTCGATTAGCTTGAAGTTCCCCTCTCGAATTACCCCGGCGGGTCTGGAGTGATGATAATGGGGGTAATGCCAGTATATAGCGTCACGTTTGAGCTTGCCTGTCCGCTTTATTAACGGCAGAACACTTTCACCGTCGAGTACATGTGATGGATTAGCTTTGGCTCCAACAATCTCTAAAAAAGTCGGATAGAAATCGACGCTGGTAACCGGTGCATCGCATGTGGTTCCGGGCTTGACTACGCCGGGCCAGCGAACAATCAGCGGTTCGCGGATTCCGCCTTCGTAAAGTGTTCCCTTTTCGCCGCGAAGCGGTTCGTTAGTTGAAACAGGCTCTCTCTTGCCCCGATAGCCACCATATGCCTGATATAATCCCCCGTTATCTGAGAAGAAGATAACAATGGTTTTTTCGGCAAGATTCAATTCGTCGAGCTTCTTTATTATCCGGCCGATACTTTTGTCCAGGTGCTCGACCATAGCTGCATAGGTTGGATTATTGACACCGGTTGGCGGCTTTGCTTTGTTTTTGTATTTGTCGATAAGTTCCTGTGGAGCTTCCAATGGGATGTGTACTGTATTATGTGATAAATGGATGAAAAACGGTTTCTCTGAGTTGGTCTGGATGAATTCGATGGCTTTGTCGGTGTAAGAGGTAACTCGTTTGTCGTTGCGATTGGTGCCTCCCTGAACGGCCATGTCGAAGCCCTGGTGCTCAGGGAAATAGTCCCGTCCGCCGAGATGCCACTTGCCGATGTGAGCTGTGGCATAACCCTGCTCTTTAAGGGCCTCGGGGATAGTTATAGCTTCGAGGGGTAACTGTAACCTGTTCTGTGGTACAATGAGCTTTTCCCAGGGGCGCCAATGACCTGGAATAAAGTCGGTAATGCCAACTCGGGCCGGATACTGGCCGGCGAGGATACTGGCGCGTGTAGGAGAGCAGACGGGGCAGGCGGCGTATGCATTGGTAAAACGCATTCCTTTTTTGGCCAACCGGTCGATATTGGGTGTTTCGTGAAACTTGCTGCCGTAGCAGCCTACATCTGTCCAGCCCATATCGTCTATTAATATGAAAACGATATTTGGTTTTTTATATGCTTGATGAGTGGTTGATAGCTGTTGAGAGTTGGCGATACAACTCGGCAAAGCCAGCGATGCGGCCCCAAATCCCACGGATTTCAAAAAGACACGACGGTTCATAAAATTCTCCTTCCAACATGCTCAATAAAAATAATACACTATTTTCAGAGCTTAAAGTATCCTGTTGCTATTTGGTTTATATAATCACCGATAGCCAGTGAAGCAGTCGCAGCCGGCGAGGGTGCATTTAAGACATGGATACAATTTCTATGTTTTTCAATCCTGAAATCATCGATCAGTTCGCCGTTCGGCCCAAGGGCCTGGGCCCGCACACCCGCCTTGCCGGGCTTTATATCATCAAGGCCAAGTGACGGAATAAGTCTTTGCAATTGCTGGAGGAATGATTTTTTTGAAAACGCCCGTTTGTATTCTCCCAGCCCGTATTTCCAGTGCTCCAACAACATTTTCCAAAGACCGGGATAAGTTATAGCATCCCATGTGTCTCTCAGGCTAAAATCTGTTTTGTCGTAACCTTCTCTTTTGAACGAAAAGACCGCATTTGGGCCGCATTCGACTTTGCCGTTTATCAACCTTGTAAAATGAATGCCTAAAAAGGGAAAATCCGGGTTTGGGACGGGATATATCAGGTTTTTGACTTTTTCTGAGGCCCCTTCCGTCAACTCGTAATAATCACCTCGGAAGGGAACCATCCTGATGGCAGTCTCTAAGACGTCCATTTTTGCTATTCTGTCAGACTGAAGTCCCGCACAGTTGATAATATACTTTGTACCGAAATTCTTTCTGTTTGTTAAAACTTTTGTATAGAAATCGTGCTTGTCAAAGCCTGTTACCTTATGCGATATCAGAACTTTGTTGTCTTGTCCCTTTTTCTCTACCAGTTCGGCAAGTTTGTTTGCTACCCGTGTATAATCAATAACTCCGGTGCAGGGTACTTGTATCCCTGTGATGCCGGAGCAGCACGGCTCAATTTGCTTTATTTGGTCCGGCCCGATTTTTTCAATGCCTTCTATGTTGTTCTGCTGGCCGTTTTGGAAAATCTTTTCGAGGCCGGGAAGCTCATTTTCCTCCGTTGCTACTATTATTTTTCCGCAAATTTTGTAAGGGATTCGATATCTTTTTGCAAAAGCAATAAGCTCCTTTCGTCCTGCGGTGCAGGTTTTTGCTTTATTTGAGCCGGGCTTATAGTACAGACCCGAATGAATAACGCCGGAGTTATGGCCTGTTTGATGAGATGCTAACCTGTTTTCTTTTTCTAATACGGCAATACGAATATCAGGATGGTTCAGCGTAATCTTGTAGGCCGATGCCAGGCCGACAATACCGCCTCCTACCACGATAATATCAAAATCAATACTTCCCTTCATTAGGTGCAAATCCTAAAATCCTATGTCAAATTTTCGAACTTATAAAATAACTGACACTACCAAATCCGTCAATCAAGAACCTTATTTCTATCAAACTAAACAAACTTGTGAAGTGCGAGGAAGGTTAGGCTTGAGCAACAAAGAATAGAAGCTTTAAGGACCTATAGTCTGAAAATACGTTTCTCCTGTTCTCGGCTTGCACTGTTTTACATATCGGGCACGGTTTCAGGATAAACCTGACCGGTCGGGCTTATCTTGAATACATAAATAAGTCCTTTTCTAAGTCTTGTGTAAACAGCATTGCCGTAAACCGCTTCAATATCGTATTCCTTCAACTTCTTTGGGTCATTTGCCAGGTCCCAAATATTTGACCAGAACATTTGACTCTGTTTTATCGGCAAGGCTTTAAGCAGGTCGCTGTATCGTTGAGGTTCGGTACCCGGTTGTTCTATAACAAAGCCTTCTTCCGGCGCCATCTTCTCGCCATAAACTCTTCTCCAAAGGTACATCGCCCTTGTCGTGCCGTCCATGATCATTTTATTACCGAACTTCACAATCAGGGCATCAAAGTGTATAATATCACCTTCGATGATGTATTCCTTCTCAAGAATTGTCTTTAGTTTATCGTCTCGGGCGGTTTCAACAAATTTTATTGTGGTAAGAAGCCGATCGTTTGTGGTTTGCTGGCT
>CAZWME010000029.1:0-16857 GCA_964634515.1 uncultured Pirellulales bacterium
TCACAAACTCGTAGCACCACAGCGTCGCTCTTTTGCCGACGGTGGTCAACTGGGCCGGCTGATAGTGTGTAAAACCTAATGCTGCGATAGAGCGGTGCTTTTTCGCAAATTTACTCAGAAGATTTATCACCGATGCAAGCTTGGCTGTAATAAGCTGCATTGCCTCTTTCATTATGATCAAATCGGCATTGTCACCTACATAGCAGCTTGTCGCCCCGAGGTGAATAATCGGATCAGCCTTTGGTGCAACGTCGCCGAAGGCATAAATATGCGCCATAACGTCATGACGGAACTGCTTTTCGTAGCGGGCGGCTCGTTTGAAATCAATATCATCAAGATGTTTGGCCATCTGCTTTATATGGCTCTGTTTTATATCATCCAGGCCGAGCTTTTTCTGTGCCTTTGCCAGTTCCAGCCAGAGTCTGCGCCACGTGCTGAACTTTTTTTGCGCCCCAAAAAGCTCCGCCATTTCTTTCGAAGCGTTTCGCTCTACCAGCGGGCTAACGTAATTCTGAAATTTGGATTGTGTTTTCTTTGCCATTTTTTTCTCTGTTTTTTGGGCTTGTTATGTACTTAGTTTTGCCTGATGTTCGGCTAAGAGCCGCTCGATTTGTTCGATGTCCTCTTCGTTCAAGTCCCAGTCTGATGCGGGGGCTGTTTCGATAATCTGTTCAGGCTTGCGTGCTCCGACAATAGCGGCCGTAACTTCAGGCCGGCGAAGGACCCAGCTAATTGACAATTGGGCCAATGTCTTGCCGTTGCGTTCTGCGATAGGTCTGAGCTTTTCGACAAGTTCTAACGTGGCGGTAAACCTGGGCTCATGAAAATCGGAATTTGCTCTTCGATGGTCATCCAGAGGGAGACTCGCAAGCCTTTCCGGGCTGAATTTACCTGTAAGCAGACCTCTCTGCATAGGGCTGTATGCTACAACACCGATTTCGTTATCGGCGCAGTAAGCCAGAAGTTCATCTTCAACCTCCCGGTGGAGCATACTGTAAGGAGGCTGGAGCGAGGCGACTGGATGAATCTCATGGAGGCGTTTGATTTGCTCGACGTTAAAATTCGATGCACCGAGGTATCTAATTTTTCCTTCTTCGGCCAGTCGGGCCATTTCTTCCCACGCCTGCTCGAGGTCTTCTTCCGGCTCGGGCCAGTGAATCTGGTAAAGGTCTATAGTTTCAATCCCGAGTCGTTCCAGACTGGCGATACATTCCTGACGAATACTTTGGGCTTTAAGGCAGCTTACTTTTTCTCTTTTGTCGTTCCAAAGCAGGCTGCATTTCGTTGCTATGATTGGTTTATGACTTGTTTGCTTAAGAGCCTCGCCGACAAGCTCCTCGGAATGACCCAGCCCGTAAATTGGAGCAGTATCTATCCAGTTTATACCTGTTTCAAGCGAGGCCAGAATTGCGGCTATCGCCTCATCGTCATCCTGCGGTCCCCAGCCGAACTGCCATGGCCCCCCCATTGCCCATGTGCCCAGGCCTACCGTGGTAAGTTTCAAATCAGTATAGCCTAATTTTCGTATCTGCATAATTGAACTCCCGAAAATTTGAAAAACGAACTATCAGATCCGCGCAGTAGTATATTTGGATTTGAAAAGTTCTTCAATACTTTTGTGGTTTTGCTGGAAAGAAAGCGAAGGATGGACTAATATTGAGCCTGTCAGAAATAAAGTTTGCAAACTTTGGAAAAAGAGTTAACTGTTTGGAGATGCTGCGGGAGTGAGGTCCCGGTGATCTTCTGGCCGGAGTGATTATGAAGAAAAATATTTGGAATCAGCGAGTCATCTTAGGCATGTTTTTAGTGTTTCTCTCGGTGCTTTTCTATGGGCTTCACTACGTGCTTTTTCGAGATGTCCATCATATATTTATCTATTTCGTTGGGGATGTTGCCTTTGTTTTTATAGAGGTTTTGCTTGTTACTTTGATTATTCATCAGGTCTTAAGCGACAGAGAGAAGCGAACGATGCTGAAAAAGCTGAACATGGTCATAGGGGCATTTTTCAGCGAGGTGGGCATATCGTTATTGAGATATTTTCGCAATTTCGACGAGAATGCCGAAAAGATTTCCAGGCATCTGTTAGTGGCAGACGAGTGGTCGCCGGAGCATTTTAAACAGATGCAGAGGGTTTTGCAGAATCATGATTCTATGATTAATCCTCGTGCGGGAGACCTGGAGGGTCTTCAGAATTTCATGGTGGACAAGCGGGCTTTTTTGCTGCGGCTGCTGGAGAATCCAAACTTGCTGGAGCACGAATTATTTACGGAGCTTCTGTGGGCGGTGTTTCATCTGGGGGAGGAGTTATCACACAGGACTCGGATTAGTGAACTGCCGGATAGCGATTATGCGCACCTGGCGGGCGATATAAAGAGGGCGTATGGATTTCTTATTCGTGAGTGGCTTGCTCACATGGAGCATTTGAAGAACGAGTATCCGTATCTGTTTTCTCTTGCGGTCAGGACGAATCCGTTCGATCCCAATGCCTCTCCGGAAGTGGAATGATTGTTAATGATAGCCGGCGCCGGGGTAGAGTATGTTCAGGGCGAATGTGTGTACCGGACCCAGGACAAAGTCGAGCATATTCCAGGCGATGATAAGCCCGATTAGTCTGTATGAGGGTTCCTGTATTATTGCATTGTATCGGCGGGCGGCCTGGTCGCTGAGAAAGAATGTAAGGATGCTGCTGCCGTCAAGCGGAGGCAGAGGAATAAGATTAAATACAAGCAGGACAAGATTGAGTGAGAACAGGATGCTTACGAGGATAGAAATGGCGTTTGCAGGACCCGGCGACGCTGCGGTGATTCGGCTGAAAGTAATCTGTTCGGGGGCATGGAAGCAGCCCAGAAGCATTCCTGCGCGGATTACCAAAGCTGCCAGCAGGATAAGCACGAGGTTGGCGGCCGGTCCCGCCATAGCCATTAGTGCTGCCTTTCGACGATTCCTGTCTGCCCAATAGGGGTCATATGGTGCACTTGCCCATCCGATCATCCAGCCGCCCAATATATAAGAAACGATAGGGACGATAACCATACCGAAGGGGGACCTTCTTATATGCGGTATGGGGTCTAAAGTAACCTGGCCCTGGTAGTAGGCGGTTGGATCTCCGAACTTGAGGGCAGCGAAGGCGTGTGCCGCCTCGTGAAAGGTCAGTGAAACGATGAATACCGCGTACCATACTGCTGCAAGGGCAAGATTTAACTCCATTTAGTTACCTACTTTTTTGGTGAAATATTATATGTTCGACCGGGTCTTGTTTCGAACCGGACAACATTTTCCTCAGTAGTGGCGGTTTTAACAAGCTTTCCTTTGTATTTTACTACAATCGGTACACCGGTCCTGACGGTGCATATTTTGCCGAGAATTGAATGGATTGTGGAATTGGTCGGTTTGCCGTTTTTCCAGGCTACGTCAATTTCGAACCCGCCGCGTGCGTGCAGGCCACTGAAAGAGCCGTTCGACCAGGCCTTCGGCAAAGCGGGGAGCAAATGAATTTCACCCGCGTGGCTTTGCAGCAGCATCTCAGCGATGCCGGCTGTACCGCCGAAATTGCCGTCAATCTGAAACGGCGGATGAGTATCGAAGAGGTTTGGCAGCGTTGACTTACGCAGCAATGCCAAAACATTTTCGCCGGCTGTATCACCGTCCAGCAGACGCGCCCAGAAGTTGATTATCCACGCTCTGCTCCAGCCGGTATGACCACCGCCGTGCGAGAGCCTGTACTCCAGTGACTTGCGCGCCGCTGCCGCCAGTTTCGGCGTTCCGGTCGGGCTAATTTGCCTGCCCGGGTGCAGGGCAAATAAATGTGATACGTGCCGATGACCGGGTGCCGGTTCCTCAAATTCTTCGTTCCATTCCAGCAACCTACCATCGGAGCCTATCTGTGGTCCAGCTAAATTCCTGCGAAAATCCTTGATCTGCTTTATGAACTCATCGTCAATCCCGAGCACGTCCGCCGCCTCGATGCAGTTGGAGAACAGGTCATAGATTATCTGCTGATCCATAGCCGGACCCATTGTAAGATTCGAGTTCTTGCCGTCCGGTGTGCGGAAACGGTTTTCCGGCGAAATGGATGGCCCCGAAACCAGCTTTCCTGTTTTCGGATCTTCAACGAGATAATCGAGGAAGAACTCGGCCGCTTCTTTCATAACGGGGTATGCCTGTTTAGAAAGAAATTCACGGTCTCCCCCGAACATATAATGTTCCCACAAATGCTGACAGCACCAGGCAGCGCCGGTTGGCCACATTCCGTATCCCACGTTTCCGATGGGGCTGGTCCACCACTGCGCATCGGTTGTATGATGTGCGACGAATCCGCGACAGCCGTAAACGTCTTTGGCGGTCTTTCGGCCACGTCGCCGCAGGTTGCTTACAAGGTCAAAAAATGGCTCGTGACATTCGGACAGGTTAGTGACCTCCGCCGGCCAGTAGTTCATTTGCACGTTGATATTGATATGGTAATCACTGTTCCAGGGTGCCTTTATGTGATTGTTCCAGATGCCCTGAAGATTGGCCGGCATACAGCCCGGTCGTGAGCTGCTGATTAAAAGGTAGCGTCCGAACTGAAAATAAAGAGCGCACAGTTGCGGGTCATCGGCGCCGTCCTTCATCGCACTTAGTCGCTTGTCTGTCGGTTCGTTTGTTTTATCTGAGTCACCAAGATTCAGGCTCACTCTTCGGAACAGTCGCCTGTGCTCTTTTACATGTGCCTGACGCAGGCTCGAATATTTTTTCTTTGCTGCCGAAGCCATTTGCTTTTCGCATTGCGTTTTCGGATTTTCGCCGCGATAGTTGGTTGCAGCAACTATCAGCAGTGTTGCCGCGTCAGCGTTTTCCAGTCTCAGGCCGTCATCGGTTACGGTTAGTTTGCCGCCGTCGGGAATAATCCGCAGATGAGTTTCATAATTTACGCCCTTATGTTCACCATCCTGCTGGGCCTGGCCTTTCATTACGATACGGTCCGGAGCGATTGTTTCGACAGTAAAATTTTCAGGCCGGGACAGGTTCGCATTGAATGTAATCTTGTTGGGCTTATCGCTTGACAGGCGAACTACAATGCACTGTTCCTTCGGGCTGGAAAAGACCTCACGTGTAAATGTGGCGCCGTCGGTGCGATAGCTGACGGATGCAATCGCGCTGTCCAGGTCAAGCTGACGGTTGTAGTCGGTTACAGATCCTGGGGTTTTAAATTGAAGTTTCAAATCTCCGAGTGTCTGATAGCTGCGAATAATCCGCGGGCCCATAAACTCCCGCTGCATAATCCGCTGGCCCTCCGTGTATTTTCCTTCGAAGATTAACTTCCTCGCCTCGTCTAAATGTTTGTATGCGCCGACGCGGTCTCTTTCAATTGGGTTGCCTGCCCACAGCGTATCTTCATTAAGCTGCACTTGCTCAGTCTCAACTGTCCCGAAGACCATTGCTCCGAGCCGGCCGTTTCCAACCGGCAATGCTTCGGTCCATTTTTGGGCCGGCTGGCGATACCACAGCTTTAGATTCTTCCACTCATCAAGGCCATTAGCGGCTATTTTCCCTTTGGCCGAGATGACATACTTTTTACCGGCTTTTGTATCGAACTCAATAACTGCCGGTTCAATAGTTTTAACTTTGGGTCCTCCGAACCATCCGGATTTTATTCCTACTTCAGTGGCCGAACGAATCCTGCACTTACCGCCAAGTTTTGAAAGTATAGTTGCCTTATCGAGCATGCCGTTTTTCCACTCTATATCGAGCTCGAATCCACCGCGGGCCCGCAGCCCTTTAATGTATCCACCTGGCCACGCTGAAGGCAGGGCGGGCAGAAGGTGAAGCTCGCCGGTGTGGCTTTGCAGCAGCATCTCTGCGATACCGGCTGTGCCGCCGAAATTGCCGTCTATCTGGAACGGTGGATGGGCGTCGAACATATTCGGATACATCCGCTGCGGCGTCAATAGAGAGCTAAGCATCTTATAAGCGTGGTCGCCGTCCTCGAAGCGGGCCCAGAAGTTGACTTTCCAACCCATCGACCAGCCCGTGCCGCCGTCGCCGCGAAACTGTAGAGACTTGCGTGCCGCTTCGAAAAGTTCAGGTGTGCCGCGGCGGGTAATTTCTTTGCCCGGATGCAGACCGAACAGGTGTGAGACATGACGGTGCTGGTTTTTCGGGTTGTCCTTGTCTTCAAGCCATTCCTGGAGCTGTCCGTGCCGTCCGATTTGATTCGGAGCGATTTTGCTTCGCAGCTCGGTCAGCTTTCGGCGGAAGTCTGTGTCCACGCCGAGCGTTTTGGAGGCCTCGATGCAGTTGGTGAACAAATCACGAATGATTTGATGGTCCATCGTCGGCCCGGCGACGAGTCCGCCAATTTCAGGAGAGTTGGAAGGTGTGCTTATCAACCAGCCGGTCTTCGGGTCTTCGATGAGAAAATCGACGAAAAACATCGCCGCCTCTTTCATTACCGGGTATGCCTGCTCTTCGAGGAATTTTTTATCCCCGCCGAACATATAATATTCCCACAGGTGCTGACAAAGCCACGCCCCGCCGGTTACCCATATACCATGATTGGAGTTATTGATTGGTGCCGTGCCTCGCCAGATGTCGGTATTATGGTGCAGCACCCATCCCCGGCATCCATAGTGTGTTTGTGCGGTTTTACGTCCTGTCTGAACGACATCCTTGAGCATGTCGAAAAGTGGCTCATGACACTCGGACAGGTTGGTTACCTCCGCCGGCCAGTAGTTCATCTCCGTGTTAATGTTGGTTGTATATTTACTATCCCATGGCGGATTGATTTGGTCGTTCCAGATGCCCTGGAGGTTTGCCGGCTGACTGCCCGGCCGGGAGCTCGCAATCAGCAGGTACCGGCCGAATTGAAAATACAACTCCACTAATTGCCGGTCATCCTGTCTGGAGAAGTTTTCAATGCGCTGGTCGGTAGGCTGTTTGCTCGCCTCGGTACTGCCAAGGTCAAATTCAACCCTGCGGAATAGGCGACGGTGATCAGCCACGTGTTCTTTGCGCAACACCTCGTAGCTCCGCGCGCTAAGTGATTTTATGACGTCATCGCAGCGCTGCTTCGGGTCAGCAGTGACGTCCTTGAAATTTCTGAAGCTGGTAGCGGCGGCCAGAACCAGTGTCGCCGAATCAGCCCCCTTGACATCCAAGCCCTCTTTGGCAACTTCCACTTTACCGCCTTGAGCCTGCCAGCCCAGTCGGGCTTCATACTTCAACACGCTGGGCTGCTTCTCTTTCGTCCGATTATTCATATACTCACGAAGCTGGCCGCGCAGAGCAAGCAACTTACCCACAACCAGAGTTTGTGTACCCGGGTGGGGGCTGTCTAATTTAGCGCTGAATGATAGTTGTCCGGGTTTGTCGCAGCTCAGGCGAACAACAATCACCTGGTCTGGAAAGCTTGAAAAAACTTCGCGCGTGAAAGTTGTTTGTCCGATTCGATAGCTGACTTTTGCAATACCTGAATCGATGTCCAGCTCCCGGCGATAATCGGCCGGCTCATCGTGACCCGGGAAGTACAAATGCAAATCGCCGAACGGCTGATATTTTTCCTGCCGTAGCGGTACGCTCATCATATGCTCCATCGCCATTCGTTCGGCCTCGCGCTGTTTTCCTTCGAAAAGCAGCTTGCGGACGGCAGGCAGATACTCAGCAGCTCCTTCGTGCTGATATTCGTGCGGCTCACCGGCCCATAATGTGTCATCATTGAACTGTAGTTGTTCGTGTTCTGCTGCCCCGAAAATCATGGCCCCGAGGCGTCCGTTTCCGACCGGCAGAGCTTCCGCCCATTTCTGTGCGGGTTGCCGATACCACAGTTTAAGGTCACCCCATTTGTCCGCCCCGCCCTGCCTGGCATAGCTAATCGCACTTCCTGTAGTCATCAAAAAGATTAAGAAGTAAAAAATAAGTGATGATTTTTTAGTTGCTCGGATTGTTACTGTTGGTTGTACGTTTTCACCTTTCATACCGGCTCCTTGTTATAATAAGCAATGTTTTTATTGTAGCATTTAATTTGTTTGCAGGATGTATTCGGCCCGCTCGGGAAATTTTGTTATACTGTCGTCCGCATTGCCGGTTACGAGTAACTGATTGTTTTCGAAATTCAGATTTTTTACGATTTGTTTGAAGACCCGCTCGGCCATTGCGGGATCGTTCATTATTTGCTGCACTTCGATATCGAGCCGGCGATTGTGAGACAGCTTTGCGGTGCCGAAAATGAAAATTAGCGAGATTTTCGGATTTTCTATAAGTGCCCAGTCAAAAGTGAGGGTATCTTTGTATATCTGGTCCACTTTTACAATCTCACCTTTAACATCAAATGCCTTTCGCTCAAAAAGACTTTGCAGGTCGGTTGTCTCAGTGGCTTTGACATACCGGCAGTGGGCCTCGGCGCTGGGACTTCTGGAGCCGAGAGCGAATCTGCTTCTTAAAGAAAATCCATTTTCGGAAAACCTCCATTTCTTTTCACTTTTCCAGCCGTTGCCCTGGGGCATTGATACTGATAAACCCGTATCAGTTAATGTTATTGGCTCCGAAAGCAAAATAGCGGACTTTGAAATCACTATAATGCGAGCGATGAGCAGGGAGACAGCAAATAGGCCCAAAAGGGCAATTTTATCGCCGCCTATCTTTCGTATATCGTAAGTTTTGTCCATATACCTGGTAATACTAATTGCCCGCCGCTTTTTTTGCAAGCTTACCCCTTTAGAAATTACAACATGATAAATTAAGAATATGAAACAAAATGGAAGATTTACAAAATTGTTTACCTATGCAAACACACGCCTGTGACCTGAGAAATCGCGGTTATGGGACCTGCGCCTTGTGCATTTCAGATGTTGGCCCAGGTTTAATAAATGTGGGATTTTTAGTGCGAAATGCCAATTATCGCAAGTTTAATGTAAAACTTTTGTTGTTTATAGCCGATTTATATATATATTTTCTAAGGGTGGTCTTTTAAGGGGGGAATGGATACCGAAAAAACCCCTTTGAGACACTGAAAAACCTTTGTATATACCTTAAGCAGGAGAGGTTGGTATGAATAATAAGGTAATAGTGCTGCGCGGCAATGAGCGTGAAAAAATTCTCCGAACTGTGGTTAACAAGCATATAGTTGCCATTATGTCGTATTTGTCCAAGGGCAAATGGCACGTCGCAAAAGTGCTGCTGACCGGGCTTGTGGGCGACAGAATAGCTGTAGAGAGTGCCGCCCCGAAGAAGAGGCAGCATCCCTTAAATATTCAGGCTAATCAACCTGTTGGCATATCCTTCAAATATGAATACGGCAAGTTTGTTTTTGATACGACGGTGGTTGCTCTTGAAGCGTCGTCCGGCGCCGGGGCGGACCAGGGATGGGGCGGAACGATAATACTTGCAGTACCGGATCGGATAGAAGTGGTACAGAGGAGAAACTATTTCCGTGTAGATGTGCCGCAATCACTGAAGGTAAAAGTCGTGCTGTGGCATCGTGGCAACAGGCGCCAGGCCCAAAAGCAGATACAGAATGCACCGGATGACCAGACACATAATTATTGTCAGGGAAGGCTTATTGACATTTCCGCCGGCGGCGCGCAGGTCATAGTACCATATCAAAATGAACAGGTTTCTCCTGCAGCTCCAAGACGCGATTCTAAAAGCAATGTATCGAGGAGTTTGTGCGCCGGCAAGCTGGACTTGAGAGAAGGCCAGTTTGTTGGGATGCGATTTACACCTATGCCTTACGAAATGCCGGTGATGTTCAGTGCCCAGATTAGAAATATCCTGCCGACTTCAGACGGCAACGGCGCCTCTCTCGGATTGCAGATTGTTGGTCTGGAGGCAAGCCCTGAAGGCCGAGAAGTTCTGGCCCGGTTAATAGGTATTGTCGAGCACTATTATCAGGTCAATCAGTCCGGTGCCAGGCAGCAGGACATACAGCCGGCACAGAACATAGTGTAATACGCCCGTCTAAGTGCCCCCGTTACAAATGCACCAGTTACTTGTATTCTCTGGTCCCTGTGTCCTTGTGGGCTTTGTTTTTACTCTTCAGCTTTGTACCCGGTGTTTTCACCATCGGCAATCTGATCTTTGTTAGCCGTTGTCAAAGCTGATTGTGCCGCCGAGACGAGGTTCTTTTTTTTGCGGATTACTTTGTAATAAAACCATTTCACAAAGCTGCTGGCGGCAAAGCCGCAGAAAATCGGCGCCAAAGCCACCTGTATATATATAACAAACACCAGCAGCAGCAGCCCTCTTATAAGGTATGCAAATGGTTTTTTCCCCCTTAGGTACTGATTGAGAATATGTGGATATCGAATCCTGCTGACCATCAATGCCGCTGTGCCCAGTGCCGAAAACGGCAGGGCGTAAATAATTACGTTCAGGCTCGGCAGTGTTTCCTGATGGAGTATCACCAGGCTGACTATTACCCCCGCGGCCGCCGGCGTTGGCAGGCCTATAAAGCTCATATGGGCGGATTCGTCTTCCTCGTTTTCCACGTTGAACCTGGCTAATCTGATGGCCGCGCAGCTTATATATCCTGCCGCTGACACCCAGATAAAACGCTCAAGAAAAGTCTCAATGATAGGATTGAGTCCGGCATAACCCGACAGTTTGTGTTCCAGAACTTTCAGCATTAAAAATGCCGGTGCCACACCGAAGCTGATTATATCGCAGAGGCTGTCCAACTGGCCTCCAAAGCTGGAAGTGCTCTTGTTCATTCGTGCCAGCCGGCCGTCGAGCATATCGGCTATCATGGCCAGCAGTATCATATAGCCGCTGATCGCGAAGTAAGAAAACTCCCCCGGATCGGGCTGGGCACCTTTGCCGGCAAAGACAATGGCCGCAAAACCGCAGACGCCGTTGAGAATAGTAACCAGTGACGGCAGGATGGTAATGTACTTTAACCTTGGCCTTCGTACACGCCGCAGAAGGTTCTTTTTGGTAGATTTTGTTTTTGATCTTGGCATTGTTAATTGATTGTTTTCTATTGATTATTTAATGATGCCGCCTGCGGCGGCTGCCTTTTTAATTATCACTAATCATTTCTTTGTTGTTCGTATTTTATCAGAGGTGTCAGGCCTGCCTTTACTTTATCGCCTATCTTGACCACGCACTTTGCATTTTCACGATGCGGTACGTACAATTCTGTCCTGGAGCCGAATTTTAACATCCCGAATTTCTCACCGCCGGTCAATTGCTGTCCTTCTGCGGTATCACAAACAATTCTCCGGGCAATGGCCCCGCTGATTTGCCGGACAATCAGCCTGTCCTGCGGGCTGTCCGTTCTGGTTAACCACAGATCATTGGACTCATTGACCCGGGCGCTCTGCGGATTAAGTGCGTTTTTATATTTGCCTTGTTTATAGGTTATTTTTTCGACTTTTACATTGCACGGGGCGCGATTAATATGCGTGTTGAAGATGCTCAAAAATATCCCGATACGAAATGCCCCTGTGCTCTGGCCCTCTTGCTCGGCCAGAAAAGCTGGAGGCTCTTCTATCGTCTCAATGTCGGTAATTCGGCCATCAGCGGGCGCAAAAAGCAGATTACTGTCTGACGGGCAGCTACGCTCAGGGTCGCGGAAAAAGCACAAAATCCATATTAAAATGGCCCCTAAAAGCACTTCTATCGAAATGATAGCCCAGGATTGTAAAACCGCCCGTGTGCCCAGGGCAACGGCGATCATTATTGCAATTACCACCGCAGGAAAGATAACAACCTGGGGCCATCCATATTTTGTAAGCGGAATTCTCATAAACACAGATTAACACAGATTCAGGCTGATTAAAACAGGTAATTCATTGAAATAAAAGCGATAGAAACCTGAATAAATAAAAAAAGGCCGACCCTGTGGATATCGGCCTTTAAGGAGGAGGGGGGTGAAGTAGGATTTAATTCTTATCATTTTTTGCCCAGGGCTTCTTTCCAAAAGCTGCCCCAAAGGAACGTCTCATAATTGTCGTTCCTGTATTAATAGACGCAGTCCGCTATGAAAAGTTACAAATTTTTTCAAAAATTTCTCAAAATTCCGCAAAAACCCCGATTCCAGCACAAAAAAGGCCGGACTTTTTTAGCCCGGCCTGTCAGTCGTCTTATTAGTTTTCTACTGAGCTAATGATTCTCGGATTTGCTCGGTTAATTCAAGTACACTTTCATAGGTTACACCCTCCGGAGCTTTGCCGTCGTCACTAAGTTCAGCCATTGCGCCATGAACCCAGGTATCAAATTCTTGCTCCGAATTGATGGCCAGCTCTTGTCCAATAAGATTAGGCCGACCACCAAAACGCCTGGGTTCAACACCATTATATTTTGAGATTATTTTGTAGTTTTGAAATGTGTCACGTTCGGGCGCCCTCTTGTCTGGCACGTAGATACCCCACTCGTAAAACTTACCTTTTTTCTGGGTAAACGCCAGGTGACGACCCAAACAGGTTATATCTCCTTCTACTGGCCAGGGTTTCAACACAACAATCTGCGCAGGTAGCTTAGGTAATGGGCCTCCTTGTTTCAGATTTGTGAAAAGATGAGCTTGCGATTCTTCCGGCCTGTGGTTGGCATGCCAACCATAAATGACACTGCCTTCTTTCAAGGTAAAGCCGATGCAGTCGTGGAACCTTACACCATCAGGGTTGCCAAGTTCCTCTTCGGTCGCTGTCTCTTTGGTGTTGGTTAGCTTATAACCTTCCGGAGCTTCTGTCTTAAAGCAATCTACAGGTGGTTTAACATTGTACTCGATCGTATGTGCATCCATTCTCGACACCCATCGGATGCAGTCTTCTTCGGGGTTTGCCCAGCGAAAGATGCGGAGTATCTCACCGGTAAACGGTGATAACCATATTTTATACTTTTTGTATGGAACTGTTTCACCAGGTGAGGCGATCTCGCCCTCCCAGATATCGGCCGTTTTGTTCTTGAATTGTTCTCGTCCCACTTTTACAAATCCTTTCACCTCATTGAGATTACACATGAAACCGGGGAAAAACTCCATGGTGTGAATCTGAAGGTGCTGTTGGAAAGGACTAAGTTTCGTGAAGCTAACTTGTGGATGGTGTTTATTGTCCACGAAGGTCGTATACCAGGAAGTCTCCATTATGTATATGCCATCTGAAACTGTCAGATAATATTTTGGCGTGTCGGTCGTGTAATCCCCAAACCAGCTCACAGGGTGCCAATCTCTGAAGCGACCGTTTTTCTTGTCAAACCAAAGTTCAAACGGAAACTTCTCCAACTGTGTATCATCACCGGTATGAAGATAATTCCAACCTCCGATGTGGACTATCTCAGCATTCTGCCATATCTCCAGAGCCTCGGTGATTCCATAGACTGGGGGAGTAATATGGATTGGGCCTCCAAAATAGTTTGTAGCAATCAGTACTGCTATAATTATCACCGCTGCGGCGGCTAATTTTGTTATTGGGTTTTTCATGATTTTATTCCTTATATTCAGCCTGTTTAAGGCTGGTTTTGTTTTCCTTGAGTCTTCTTGTGCATTTATAACTTCAGTAAGAATTCTCTCACGCATCTCGGCGCTTGCGGAAAAATTCAACTTCTTCCTGATTGCTTTCTCTATATTATTTGTAGGTTTCATTTTTCCACCTCACCATCTAACAGTGAACGCAGTTTGTCCAAGCCATATCGGTACCGGCCTTGAATTGTACTGACCGAAGCACCTTGCAGTCTGGCTATTTCCCTGAATTTCATTTCGCCTTTGAGACGCAGAATTATTACTTCCCGCTGCTGGCCTGGAAGCTTAGCTATGGCATCATTCAACCGCTTAGATTCTTCGCAACATATGACCGATTGGTCCGGCTCATTTTTCTCTGAGCTTATCAAATCTGTTTTTTCCGGCCTTGTGGACTGCCGCTGCTTCGTTCGGATTCGGTCGCGTGCACGATTAATAACGCAGGTTCCCAGATAGCTTTTAAGACTTCCACGCAGCTTGAAGCTTTCTGCCGATTTCGCAAAGGAAACGAAAACATCGTGTACGACGTCCTCGGCTGCGCCGGTATCATTTAAAAGAGCCATCGCTAACGTTAGCAAATTGTTCAGGTACTTTTCATAGATACGGGACAGAGCCTCTTTGCTGCCGCGCTTAAATCTCCATTTAAGCAGTTCGTCTTCTATCATCTTTGACCTGTTTGCTTAATCTCAAGAACGATCGTTCGTCATTAATATCACGATTGCACCGCCCCTTTTAGTATAAAGAAAACAGATTTTTTTTGCTATTTTTTTAACATCACCTACCCGACCAATGAATATTTACCGGAAAAGCGCACAAAAAAGGACGGACATTTTTATCCAGCCTTATATAGTAAATGATGTGCTTTCTCAGAAAATTATTTTGGCAAATTCTCTGGATTAAAAATCCCTTCCGGAAATTCCGGATTGGTTTCAAGATATACCGTCCTTGTATAACCGGGTTCTTTAATTTTTATTGGGTACCAGTGACCTGTCTGGGATTGTGAAAATTCCGTCACTTCGATAGTAGAGGAGTGTTCATTTGGAATGCTTGCAGGATCAACACCTTCAAGCCAACTGTCATCCTGATGCCAGGGAGCGGGATAAACGCTTTCGGTTTCAAGCCGTTGGCAGATATAATCGCGCTGAGGATTAAGATAATACCGCTTTCTCCGAGGTAAAACAATTCCCTGCCTTCGCCATCCTTGTAATAGCTCTTCAATGCAAATTAAATCATTCTGCTTTGCATAATCATCCTGTAACACGTCTGCATAGCCTCTAATCTCGGGCCAGCCAAATTCCGCAATAGGACATGTATGCCAAAAATCACCTGCTGTCCATTTTCTGCCTTTTATTATCTGCTTTGTTGTTTTCCATATCCCGTCATATTCTCGGCGTGAATTGTAATAGTAATTCCCGTCATATATAGAGATTGATATCGGTCCGTGAGCTTTACATGCCTGTGACCATTTTAGTATCGATTCAAAAGTATTTCCAAATTCCGCTGCCTGCTTTCGCCACTGGACACCAACAGGTCCGGGTTGAAACATATGATGTCGTTCTTCCCTCGAATATTCACCATCAGTGTACCAAACTTCCACATCACTTATTGGTGAACCCGAAATGGAAAGCTCACTGGTTACGATAGCAATATATCTCTCCGGTGCTTTCCGGCGCTGAGATTGATAGACCCGCTTGATATCCCACCACGATGGAAGGGGAAGACTGTTTACCGTTGGTGTATCTCTCGGTAATCCAATCGCATAAATATCATCCGGGCCTTGCTCGGGATAATCGAATGTTCCTGTTTCAATGCGCTGCGGCTTTCCGGTTTTTGTATTTATATATTTCCTTTCTTCGGCGATAGGTAAAGATGTTGCCGTATCCACGAATATCCTGCCGTGAATCGCTGCCATACTTGGTTTTACTGATGAAACTATCTCATATATCTCAACTTCTTGACCATCGTATTGTCCTGTCTTTCGTGTAACTTCACCACCGAATGGTATCATTCGCCGAATGTTCCTTTGTAACCAGCTCCAGGGCGTATTTGCCTCTAACGGCAATTTTTTACCGGACAAAGCTGTAACGACTATCTTTTTTGAGACGGGATTATAGGTATGAACTTCCTGATTGGTGTAATCGGAATATGTAATGAGACCGCTGTAATATTTCTGTATTACAACTTGTGACTTGAATGAATACCATATTTCAGTATCCGTTCGGTCCTCTTTGGATTTCTTATTTCCCATCTCATCCAGGATATGTCCTGTATAACTGATATACATCCAGGGCACATTTCTAACGGCCTCTTTAACTTTCGCGTAAGCTGCGGTTGTTCCATTGAGAGGGCCATTGAATGGATTAATATAAATGAGTGCCGCAATAACAATGCTCGCCGCAGCGGCAAGTTTTGTTATTGGGCTTTTAGTAATGTTTCTCCAGATATTTTGCGTGTTAACCGCAGAAGAAATGCCAATCGATTTAGCATCGATACAGCTCATTACTTTCTTGACCATTGATTCATCGGAGCCTATTGCTTGACCTAATTCTTCTAATTTATTCTCTATGTTTTTATCAGTAGTCATTTTTCCGACCTCTCTAATATTTTTCGCATATGAATACGTGCCCGAGAAAGCTGCTTTGTTGCTGTGCCGACGCTCCGACCGAGTATCTTAGCTACGTCGTTAACGCTGTTGTCTCCGAAATAGCGAAGCATCACGGCCTGTTTTTCGGCCCTGGGCAGTTTCACAACGGCTGCTAAAAGTCTTTGTTTGTCCTCATTGAGCCGGCCGTTCGGGTTTTCTATCGTCGCGGTGATTTTTGTGTCCAGCAACATTTCATTCGGTGTTCGCCGCACCGAATCCAGTGCGCATCTTCGGGTTATTTTCATCAGCCACGGCCCGAAAGATTCAGGCTTTCGCAGCCCGGCCAGCCGTTCGTATGCCCTTACAAAAGCATCCTGCGATACATCCGTGGCCGAGTGATAATCGCCCAGGACATCCAAAGCAATCCCGTGCACCGGCCGCTCGTAACGTTTCACAAGCTCGGCAAATACGTGCTTTTCGCCGTTCAGGACGGCTTTTACCAATTCAGCATCTGACTGCACAACTGAGTCTCCTTTTTGAAGCGCTTCTACTATTAAGAGCGGATAAAGACCAAAAATGCGACAAGAAAATTATTTTAAAGGTGCAAAATCCGCGTTCTTTTTCAATCAGAAACTTGACGTAACTGATAAAAGCCGGTAACCTCTTGCTTTGGTTTTAAGTTTCAATTTTTTTTAGCTGTTTTCGTACTTAAAGAAAGGAATTTTTTAATATCTGCAAAAATAGTTAGCATTACAGCGAGAAAAGAACTCGCTTCCAGTGATTTTGTACTCAGAAAGGAATTTAAAAAATGTTCACAGCGATAGTTAGCATAACGGCAAGGGAA
>CAZWME010000030.1:0-16818 GCA_964634515.1 uncultured Pirellulales bacterium
GAATTCTGTAAACAGTGCTTATCTACGCCCAAATACCAAGACCGTGGGCAACACAAAGCTATTGTATATCATACTCTCAAAAAAGCAATTTAAAGGATTTTGCCTACCCAAAATTTTCACTCATACAGACGGATTCAGTATGTGATGTTCTATGGTTCTAACCAACAACACAAGGAGTCCGTGTGAGACGTTAATACAAATTAGCGGAGCAGTCCAGTAAATCTAATTCGACTCCGCTGAATCGAGAACCATCATAAGAAGTTTATTAGCAATAGAAGGCTCGAGCCATCTGGTGACGACGACCAGGTCATGTTCATGGTCAATGGTCACATAGTTGCCGCCGAATCCGACGGCGCTGAATATGGATTCGTTATTAAGCCACCACATGTAACCGTAATTAGGCTTTGCTTCGGACGGGACCTGAAGCATTTTGATCCATTTTTCAGATATTAGCTGCTTGTCCTTCCATTTACCGTTACGCAGGAACAGATACCCGAACCTGGCCTGGTCCCTGGTGCTTATAAACATACCTCCACCCCTGTGCCCGCCGCCGCTGACAGACTGCATTTTAACGCCGTCGATCTCAACCCACGAATTTTTATATCCGTGCCACCGCCATGTAGCTGAAGCGCCTATCGGGTCCATAATCTTTTCCTTCAGGATCACAGGCAGGGGCCGCCTCCAGAGCCGCAGCAGGGAATAAGCGAGCACGTTTACGCGTACGTCGTTATATTTGAAGCTTGTTCCCGGTTCCTTAAGTTCTCTTCGTTTCCATTGCTCCGGAGTCCCATCTCTCGGGGGACGGTCCGCCCAGTCGGGTTTATCCCAGAGCGTACCGGACCAGTCAGAGGACTGATTTAGAAGATGGTGCCATGTTATCTTTGAATTATGTTCGGAAGCGAACGTTCCGTCCCGTACATAATTGCCTGCCTTTTCATGGACATCTTTAATTAATCCGGCATCGAGCGCAAGCGCGGCGATAGTCGAGAGGTAACTCTTGGTAACGCTGAATGTCATATCGACCCGCTTTGTATCGCCCCATTGCGCTACTATATAGCCGTTCTTGATTATCATTCCGGCAGGACCGCCCCGCTCCTTTGTCGGGCCGACAATTGTATTGTCCGGTTCAAATGAATTCGAGATTGCAAGCCTAAGGTCTCTGGGAATTCCGACTTCATTTGCCATGGCAAGATCGACCGCTTTCTGTAAAGACTCGGCATTCATCCCCACTTCCTCGGGGCGGCGGGATTCCCATTCGCCCGTCCGGCCTGGATAATAAACACTGGCCGATTGCGCGTGCAGCAGCCCGGGAAAGATGAACAGGCTGATAAGCAGCAGGCATAAAGCTGTTGATAAATTAAAACTCGAAGAAAACTTCCTGAATTTAGGTAAATGTAGCTTTTCGAACATAATTTTAATCTCCAATTTCCGACATTTTGCTTGTTTTCCCTCACCTTTCAAGTAATTCTGATTCAGTGTCTTCTAAACATTCGGTACTTAAGGGAAAGTTCCGAAAAGGTTACACATCAATTTAAAATTTTATTCAAAATTATCACGTGAAAATTGTGGTGTTTTTTGGCTTTTGAAAGAGGTGACTTTTCGAAGAATTCCGGCATTTTACAGCTCTTGGGAAGGGTGACTATTTGTATAAACTGCGTAAGATTTTGCAGGAGTTTTCGGCAGGGACAATATGAATATCCGGACTGATTCCCCCTATTCCCGCTCCTGCCACTTTTCATTCTTGATCGTCGCCGAACTGATCGGTACGTACACGACCTTATCAATCTTCCCGCGAACAACGTTCCCAAGCGTCTCCTTAGTCGTCCGCACAGGCTCAACCACAAGTTCCGGCACACTAAACGTCCTCAGACACCCTTCATAATAACCGGGGTCCTTCTGCGGCAGCACAAACGGCTTACTGGCAATTCCATCGACATCAACATAACTGAAATACGTCCGAGTAAACGGCCCGTGCATTCTTTTACTGCTGAATGCGATCCACCTGCTATTACTCGACCAACTGTGCCACGACTCACTCGCCTCACTATTGACGTTAAGCTTTCTGTACACGAAATTCCCATCCGCCCGCTCGCTTTCAAGATCAATCATATAAAGATCGCTGCTTGGCTGATATACCGGGAAACAACTGTAATCACACATACAGAACAACAGCCACCGCCCATCAGGACTCACTCTCGGCTCCAGCGAACTCTTGCCGCTTTGCTCGGCCGAAACAACCACTTCAGGCTCTCCCCACTCATCCCGCTTGAGATCATAACTTATTCGCATCAGGTCATACTTAACCGCCTCGACCATCTCCTGCGTTACTTCTTCCATCTCACTCGTTAGCCACTTTATAGGCGCGCTGCAGTAATATAAATACTTCCCACCACTCGACCACGCCGGATATGTCTCGAGTCTGTCCTTCTTCGACAAGTGCTCACATCGCTTGACCTTAACGCTCTCCACATCGTAATAGACCAGCGCAGAATCAATATCGATCACATCACGGTACTCATCCTTTCTTGCATGATGGAACAGTTGGTAAACCTTATTCATCGAATAAACCGCAATCTTCCCGCTCGGGTGCCACGACGTATATCCGAACTTCGTCCCGATCTTATTCACCCGGCCATCATTTACAATTAACTCGCAACTGCCATATTTCCCGCTTCGCAGCCCGATTAACATCTTATCCGTCTTATTATTACAGAACGCGTGACAGTTCAGGCACCCACCTTTGAAATAACTATTATCCAGCACAACAGATTCCGCATAACTACCAAGCTCACGCTGATATATCCCAACATCGTGCCATGTCCTGTACCCCGGGTGAATCTTTCGGTACACCAGATGCCCGTCGATCTCATCGCGGGCAATCGTATTACGAATAGCATCATACCACAGCCATTTTCCATCCTTATCTTTACAGAATACATCAATCACCAATTTCTCGCCTTTATTCTGCTCAAGCAAACTGCTCCATTTCGCTTCGTCGATCACAATTTTACCTGTCCTGCTAAAGACCTCGATTTCACAACCCTTATCGCTGCTAATCCTAACGCAGTAAAGCTCACCATCCTCACGCACAGCAAAATTCATAGACACAATATTAGCCGGTACCACGATCGAACTGTAATCCGGGTATATCCGCGGTTCGCGACCGACCTGCACAAAATCAATGATCTGCTCGCTAATATCACGATCAAATAACACGCCGATACCAACGCCAAACGCCACAACAATTATCACCAGTATTGCATATATATACTTCTTACTCATCATCATTCCGGAATACCATAAAAGTAATAATACATGTATGTATTCTTGAATTTACGCGTTAGCTCACTTCGTGCCGCATCTTTAGTTCGATATCGTACCGTGGCAGCTATAAACTCATCGAACCGTCGCTTTGTTTCGTCTCTTACTTTCAGCTTCTTCAACAAGATATTTTTCCTGTTATATTTATTATTCAGCAATATCGCTTCTTCAAACGCTACGGGTATCTTCTCATAATCGTACTCTTCCATTCTGCCGGCAACTTCCACAACATTCCACATCTCTCCACGCAGCATATATAAAGCCAAAAGATATTCGAACGCCATCTTGTTCTTCTTACCATTGGCGATCTGCGTCTCCAACTGCATCTCCGGCGTTGCCAGGAACCGCCCATCTTTCCTCTTTGGTATCAACGACCGCAACCTCTGTATCTCATCATCACCTCTAAGTTCCGAATCACTCTGAAGCTTCGCCAGGTATCCCCGTGCCCATTCGCCAAAGAACAACCGCTTCTGCAATGCCACAAGGTACACCCTCGCCGTCTGATTCCTGCCAGAAATCATATTCACCATCGCAAGCTTTTTCAGAATAAAAGGATTATCGCTGAACGTTACCATACTTTCCGTCAGTACCTCATCCGCCTGTGCGATCAATCCAAGATCAATATACAGGTCATACTTATGCCAGTACGACCTGGTAAACGCGACATGCGAAAGCATCAAACCATCCGGATGCTGCCGGTAGTTGAACATCTCATCTGCGAATCTTCCCAGGTGATACAATGCCTGGTTCCTCGCCTGCATAGACAATAACTGCCCCGGCTGCTTATCGGCTAATTCCAGTAGCTTCTCCCAATCACCCCCTCCCCGGCAATATTCGATCTCATACAGTGTTTTCAACTGATCATTCACAAAATAATATGCCCCACCACCTGCAATTCCCAGCAAAACTACCGTAAACGCAATCCACTTAATAACGCCGCTACTACTTTCACTTCCAGCACGCCGCACCTTCTGTCCGGATTTTTTCTTATCCTTCCTTCTCTTACTCTTCCTGTTACTGCTTTTCTTTTGGCGTTTACTTTCCTTGAAAAGTCCCATGAGCAATAAGCAAGCCAGCATACATCCATACATCCCGTATAACCATGGGACCATCCTGTTCGAAAGATCATATTTTGTTATCCGCCAAGACCAGGGCATCAAGTCACTGTAGGCCCCGATATGACTCACTCCGAAACCATAAACTCCAATCAACAGGGGAATCACCGCTCCGGACAAAAAGCATCCAAGTCCCGCAATCGCCCGTTTCTTAACAGCAAGTTCATAAATCCCGCACATAACCGCAAACAATAAACTACACCCAGCCGCAAAGTAATACGCGATGACCATTAACACGACAAACCATACCAATGACGTTTTCCATTTATTATTACCGACCGTTATATACAAATTGAACAATCCGAGCACAACCATCATCGCCATCGTCGTCTCAAAATGATACACATAGCTCGTATAGAAGAAAAGGATCACGATACCCGGCACATACCTCATCCATCCAAACCACTTCCCATCACATTTCTCGACTATTCTGTCAATACATAACGCCATTGCCCAGGCCTGCAATACAACAACTACAGGCCCAATCCACCGGAACATGAAAAACTGCGTCAGGAATACCGATACATATCTAACCAAACCGCCCGGCAGCGATAATGTCTCAAATAAATACGACCATTCGCACGGAAATCCCGATATACCCACCGTTGCTCCCGTTACATAATACAACAGTCGCAGATCAACATACACGCTCAGGAAAAGGTAAAACAGCAGGAACAATATCATACCACGCAACTTGCCGCCATGCCGCCGAAGTGTCCTTTCAAAATTCATCCTTATTTTTCCAATGTCCTGCTCAAAGACTTGCAGTTCCTTATTTTTAAATGTTTGCACTTAATCGCCGGTTCTTGTGAAACCACTAAAAATAATACCACATTGACGTCATTCTGACTTCAGTTTTTTTTGTTGTCCGGATGCGAGGACAATAGCGGCAACCCAAGAAGAGCTCAAAGTAAAAGAACAAAATCTCTGTCGCCAAAATAATTTGTATCAATATGGATTCCATGATTCACATATTTCTTCGTCACCGTTTACTTAACAGTTAAAAAATATAAAATATTCGTATTTTCGCAAAAATCAACATTTATTCGGACTCGATACAGGTAAAATAAACATTTGTGGTGACAAAATAGTGACAGGAATTCACCTGAAAATCAGGTTGTTTTCCAGCTCCTGAAAGAGGTAACTTTTCGAAGAAATACGGGATTTTACAACACAAACAACAGGGACCATTTTGTGTGTATCAGGGCCGTTTCGCCCCGCCGACAGTGACAGCCCCTCGTGGTACGTTCTTTGCGCATTCCACGTGGTCAGGGTTAAGACCTTCGATGGTAATCGCGCCGCTCTCAGAACCGCCGACCAGGAGAGGGGGACGCTGCCCGGAAAGCTTTACGTTCTTTATCGTTACTTCAAACACATCATCAAGCTCAATCGGACGTCCGTTTGATGTTATGGAAACATTTTGAAGAGTAAGCTCCTTGACCCGATTGGCGATAGCGCCGTTGGCCACGTTTTCGAAGACCGCGTTTTTGATATTGATGTTTTCAAGCCACTTTTCGGGCAAACCGATCATTTCGATTGCGGTATGGGCACCGTTGAGGCGAATATTGTTGATGTACACATTGCGGAACAAGGGCGATTTTCCGGTGGCCTGGCGTTCGTAGTACGAGTTGAAGTTAATGGCCTGTCTCTCGATATTCTTCATCTCGACATTCTCGATGAAGATATTTTCGATGACATTGCCGCGTCCGCGTGTGGTCTTGAAGCGAATTCCTCGATCACAGCCGTCGAAGTAAGCATCATGCACATAGATATTTCGAATGCCGCCGGAGGTTTCACTGCCGAAAACGATACCACCGCTGCCGGTACGGACGTCACGAGCCGTGAAATTTCGCACCACGATGTTTTCACTGGCGATGTCAATTTTCAGCCCATCCTCGTTGAGGCCGGACTTAATGACCACAGCGTCATCCCCGGTTTCCAAATGGTTGTACTCAATCAAGACGTTCCTGCAGGAATCGGGCACAATCCCGTCGCCGTTGGGCGAATCGAGACTATGGACGGTTATCCCGCGAACGATGATGTTCTCACTGTAAACCGGATGAACGTTCCACATTGGTGATTCCTCAAGTGTGATTCCCTCGATGAGGATGTTTTTGGCCTTCCATGGCACGATAAAAGTCGGGCGCATTCCTTCCCGCCCGCCGCTTTTACCGTAACGGCGTTCTTCCAGTGGCACTTTGGATGCTTCGATACGATTACCTCTATTATTGTTTTTGGCCCATCGCCACCACCAACGGCCATGGCCGTGAAGCGTACCGGAGCCGGTGATAGCAACGTTTTCGACAAGTGGCGCGTAGATCAGAGGTGAGTAGTTGTAAGCCTCCACACCTTCACAGCGAACGTGGACCACAGGCAGATAATCCTCCAGATCATTGCTGAAATGGACAACGGCACCTTCGGCGAGATGCAGATTCACATTGCTTTTAAGATGAATAGCGCCGGTCAGCCAATCTCCCCTTGGGATGAGTACCTTACCGCCGCCTCTCTCGTGGCAGGCGATAATGGCTTTATGGATCGCTTCGGTGCTCTTGTTCTTTTCGTCATCCCCCCACTTGCACTGAACGGCTCCGTAGTGGCGGATATCGACCGTCAGGTCGGGAAACGAAGGCCGCTTGAGCTGTGGCATCTCGAACGGGGTTTTGATCGGCGCGATCATAACGGGCATTTCGGGAATTGTCTTCTGAACTGCCAGGGCCGTACTGCCGCCCAGCAATGTACCGGCACCTGTTCCGAATTTTAAAATGGTTGCCGCAACAGCCAACGACCAGATTATGCTATTTCTTCTCTTCATCATGAAATGCCTTTCCACTTAAGATATATTTAATCGGAATTTCCCAGATATCATCATAAACGGCAGTCCTACACGCCGTAACAAATTATTCTACCTGAATGATCTTCACCATTCAACCGGAATTCGGTACAGACAATACAAAGTATGCCTACATGATAAAGCTTTAGGGAACCTCTAAAAATTCATTTTTACTGCGAACGGCTGCAATTTCCACCGGCGGCGTTGTCAGGCCAAAATTCGTCCTCGACATAGCTTTGGCCATGCCTGTGGCGATTTTGACCTTTCGCCTTGACGGAGAAAATTTCGCACGTTCTCGTGACAAAAGCAATTATTAGAGGCTCCCTTTATGTCTAACTGACCATAATGTCACCTGAAAATTCGGGATGGGTATATGAGACGATATCAGCTTTTGGTTCTGAAGGCTTTTTTCCAGTCCTAATCCACTCGAATTACGACTGAACGGTTAAAAGCATTGAGCTTTATACACCCAGACTCGATATTCTTGTCCTGCCAACGGTTCTTCCAGGGATCGTAAACTTTCACTTTAGCCTTTTGGGAGCCGTATAAACAGGAGCTGAGATCAATTTCCAGAGCGTACAGTGTTTCCGGCTGATGTCCAAGTACCAGTTCATTCTTCCAGTTGTTCCGACTATCCCTACACCATGCCAATACGGTCTTGCGCCCTTTTAGTACATAGAGCCGGAACCGATCGTTGGATATTATCGTCGGTTTGAAATGCTCCGCAGGGGGATCGATACCTTTAACGGCTTCAGCAAATCGCGCAAAATGATACCATAGATTCGGCTCGTCCAATGCTTGTCGCCACCACCATACATGTCCGGTACCGGCGGCTCCGCTGAAAAACGGAGCAAAAAGCATGTCATGCAGTAACACACCATCCCGGTCTTTTGCATACAATTCCGAACAGCCGGTATGACGCGGTTTGACCGCCCCTGTTTCTGTGAGAATAATGGGCTTTTCCGGATTGAAGGCAATCAATTCACGGACAGCCTGAGAGGCAAGGACATCAACAGGACCGTGACAAATCTCCCATCCAGCCCCCTCGTCCAGATATCGATGTACCTGAGCAACATCATTGTCCTGAAGTAGGCACAACGTCTTGTAGCTCTGCCTTTTTCTCTCCCAGTCATAGCTGCCAAGACTCTGTACGGCAAGGTTGCGAGGGAAGCGGCTTTGCAGTTCAGGCAGCATTTCTTTTGTCCAGTCCAGCCATTCCGAATTACGGACCGCATCCATTTCGTTCCATAGTTCCCATGCGAAAACGGCCGGATCATTTCCGTAGCGGTCGGCATACCAGTCAAGCTTCGCCTTGAAATGCGAACGCCCCTTCTCCGAGAAGAGATATTCGTGCATACTCTCATAGGGACCACCATTGTCCTTATGGTAGAGCGTGTTGTCAGACCACCTGTTTCTATCGGCACGGATGTCTCGGAAGTATTCAAGACACATCTTCACTCGGATTCCGTTCTTACGGGCAAGCGAAAGGAAATGGTCTATGGTCTTTGCACGATCCGGATCGAATTGCAGGCATTTTTGGTGCTCGACATTCCAGTCACGATGGCTTAGCCAGACCCTGCAATAGTTGATTTTATTTCCCACCATGGTTTTGAAAAGCCGGTCGAACTCCTTTTCTCTTGGAGGGCCGACTAAATTGAAGCCAATCGGGATGTAAGGATTTCCGTTGGACAACTCGAAATAATGGGGGTCACGTTTGCTGGCGATGACAAAGGAAGAAATGTCATCCTGCTTGGGATATGCATTCGATATAAGTATCTGGCTTATTAGGACAAAAATGATAATTCTCTTACTCATGTGCATCCCCTGTACAAAATCATTCAAGCCAAAGATATGCTCGCTCTCTTTTATCCTGGATTTTCCATATGACTTCATAAACCGTACTCCTGCAAGCGACGATCTCTATAATACCACAAGATGTGGTTTGATTTCAATGCTTCCTCACCCAAATATGAAAAACCCACACAAAGTGTACGCAACTGCCACCTATGAATAGCTCAAAGTCAAATGCAAAAATCCTTTTTGACACAATTTTTTTTTAAGGCATTCTGTTATATGATGCTTCCTATTACTTTATTCCTTGAATATAATTAGTAGTCATGTGATTTAGAAAACCCTAAATACATCTAATAGTTAAGGAATGACATTATGAAAAAGCTCATCACTGTATCCATCGTATTAATGGCCACTCTATCATGCCAATCTCTGCCTCAACGTCAATCGGCAAATCTCTTCAATGGCGAAGACTTAAGTGGATGGCACGTGGATGTTCCCAAGATGGACAATGATCCAAGTGTGAAAAGTCCTTTCATTGTTCGTAACGGCTTGCTCGTCAGCTTAGGCAACCCAAACGGACACCTCATTAGCGACGCGGTCTATCAGAACTACCGACTCGAGGTCCAATACCGTTTTGCCGCAAAGCCCGGGAACTGCGGTGTTCTTGTTCACGCCTCAACTCCGCGTGCTCTTTACAGTATGTTCCCCGCATCTATCGAAGTACAAATGTTCCACAGGAATGCAGGTGACTTTTGGTGTATCGTGGAGGATATCAGTGTACCCAACATGGAAGAAAGGCGCGGGCCCAGAGAGGAGTGGGGTATAACAGAAGGCAAAAAGCGCCGCATTCTCAATCTGACGGAGAATTCCGAAAAACCAGCCGGCGAATGGAATACTATGGTTATTGAATGCCTCAGCAATTCCGTTATGGTTTGGGTCAATGACGATCTTGTCAACCACGGCTTCGATTGCACTGCGAATAAAGGCCAGATTGCTCTGCAGGCGGAAGGTTCGGAAGTTGAATTCAGAAAAATACAGTTGACTCCCATTACCAAATTAAGCGGCGGGAATTGATGATAACATAAACATTTCAAAGACTTGAAGGCTAAAAAATAAGTCCGAACCTTAGACCAATTTCCAGGTGATGAATCATGTAATCTTGAAAGAAGGATTTAGTAACAAAAAATATGAACGAACGCGAACGCTTTCTTCGATACATGCATTTCCAGCCTGTTGACCGAATTCCTCTGATGGAGATGGGGCTTTGGCCGGAAACCATTGAGCGCTGGCACCACGAAGGGCTTCCAAAGTGGGTCACATCTATTCGGCATCTGGAAGATTATCTGCAATTGGACCGTAGTTTCAATGTAAACTGGCTTGAAATCAACCACGAAATATACCCACCATTTGAAGAGAAGGTGCTCGAAGAAACGGAGGAAGAACAGGTCATATCCGATGCGAATGGAGTAATCTTCCGCCAGCGCAAGAGCCACAAGACCATTCCAAACTATATTCGATTCCCGATTGAGAATGAAGCAGACTATATGAATCTTTTGCCTCGCCTGGACGGCACAGATCCGGGGCGATACAGTGAGGATTTTGACCAGGACCTGCGTTGGCGGCGAGAGCGGGGAGAAATCATTGGCGCGAATTTCAGAAGCTTCTTCGGTTTTCCAAGAAACTACATGGGACTTAAGAACTGGAGCATGGTATTCTACGACCAACCACAATTGGTAAGACGGATCATCGCCGACAGGCTGCAATTCGCTAAAGACTTGTTTAAACGTGTGTTGTCGAGCGGCTGTCTGGATTTCGTTCAGATTTGGGAAGATATGGCCTACAAAACTGCACCAATGATTTCACCGAAGCTTGTTCGTGAATATATGCTCCCGGCATACAAGGAGTTAGTAGCTTATTTACGAGCCGGCGGCGTCAAACTCATAATGGTAGATTCTGATGGGCGAGCGAACGACCTGCTGCCGATTTTTCTGGAAGCCGGGATAGATGGTATGCACCCTTGTGAAATAGCGGCCGGTTGTGATCCCGTACTTCTGAGGCAAAAACACCCGAACTGTACGTTGATGGGAGGATTGGACAAGCGTGCCATAGCCAGCGGGCCCGAAGGAGTAGAGTCTGAATTAAAACGAGTGCAGTCTGTGTTGGAAAAAGGCGCTTATATACCCATGCTGGACCATTTTGTCCCTCCCGACGTTTCTTACCAGACATATCTCTACTATGTGGAGCGACGGCGAGAGTTGCTGAATCACTCCTTTGGATAGAGTTAAACGCAGCAGCAGGCTACTGTCTGAAAGCCAAGCAATTACATATAGACGAGCAAAGATTTTCCCTGGCTTCACTCCCAGTGGTGATGCCCGAGGATGCTATCTAAAATCAAGTTAACCAGGTTAAATTTAAGGCCTGATCTCATGTTCTTGACTCAGGAAAGGCTTAGACCTTTTCCCAGGCTTCAAATTCACTTCTGCCGACACCGGTATATAGGCTCTACTACCTAATTGCACTGAGGGCTTTTCGGGCTCTCCGTTTGATGCCGTTGTTCCTTGATTTTTCAGCCACCATTTTCAGCACCTGCCGGCGCTGGTCTTTAGAAACCCCGCGGACATCCTGGCCGGTAATTTGGACCATGGCTGAATAGGCTTCTTCGACAACCGCCGAATCTTTAGCGAACGTCGTCAACAGTTCCAGAGCACTAGCACTCGGCGCTTCGGCTAAAACAGCGATAGCCAGCCGCTTCTCCTCGGGGCGCTTTATGTGGGACAGCAAGTCCACGACCCTGGTTACTTTTTGTTCGTTGCTTAGCTTCTTAGTGCCGCGTATGTACTGGAAGTAACCGCGCAGAGCCAGCACCTGATGAGACATCTTCTTGGCCGATGTGGCCAACCTCAGTAGAGTTTGCCCTGCCTCGCTATCCTGGGGCCAATTGTTCGGCCAATTCGATAAGATTCGCACGGCCTCATCCTGAACGGGGGATTCAGCGTTTTCAATGGCGGATTTGACAGCAACTAAGGCGTCGGGCCCGCCGATGATGGCCAATGCGCGCAGGGCGATCATGTGGAGCTCATTGTCGCGACTCTGTGTCAGGGGTCGCAGGTGTGAGATGCACTTCACACCGCAACGGCCACAGACCGCTAACAGGGCCTTTCTGATGCCCGCTCGTTCTGTGGAATTGTTGGTCTTTTGAAGCAGCTTGACGAGATCGGCCGTCTGCTGGTCCTGGCCGATGATACCGATTGTCTGTACGGCCACGCCGCGAATCCCGGCATCAGTATCGTTAAGGCTCGGCACGACCGCAGGAAGGGCCTCGCTGATTTGCCTCTGGCCAGCCAGTTCGATGAGAACCTGTTGCAGTTTGCCTCGCGCCTGCGGCAGGCGGGCGACCAGGTCGGCATCCACGTCTTTGCCAGGCAGTCTGACCAGTGTTTCCATGGCTGCTTGTTCCAGCTTGGCATCATTCTCGGTTACGGCCTCCAGCAAGATCGGTACGCACGTGACATCACCCAGGCGGATCAGGATATTTATGGCCGTGATGCGCAGGTCCTTCGAGCTGCTCTGGGCCGCTTTATGAACGGTCGGAAGTACAGCAGAGTCGTTACGGTCGGCCAGGGCCAACAGCAGCAAGGGACGCCGGTCCGGACTTAAGCGAGCCAGTTCGACTGCTAATGCCTCAGTCACATCGCGACCTGGAAGCTCGCGGGCCGTGCGCAATCCGATACCGAGCCTCTCTTTGTCTTCCGATTCCAACTGCTTGATCAACAAGGGGACACCCGCAGACTTCCGGGCCAAGATAGCGCCGCGGATTGCTTCCAGATGTCTCTGGTCCGGTACGTCCGCCTGGCGGACGGTGTCGTACAGCTTAATGGCTTTGGCAGTCTTCTCACGTGCCAGGAACCACTCCGCAGATAGAATGCAACCTTCGGCCACCGCCGAACGAACGCCGCTTGGCGCATCGGCCAGAGATTGCGCCAGTGCTTTGGCTGCCTTCTCGCCACCGATGTGTCCCAACGCTACCGCGGCGGCCGATGCGACGCCGGCGTTGGCATCGTTGAGTTTCTGCACAAGGGTATCGACAGCGCGAACATCACGACGCACGCTAATCGAATTGATCACCCCAATAAGCAGCCGGCCATCTAACTTGCCCAGCGCATCGCGTAAAGCAGCGTCGGCGGCATGTCCGGGGATTGCTTCGAGAGCTATTCGAGCCCACGACGCCAGTTCCTTGTCCGCCAATAGCGGCGTGAGGGACGGGACGGCTTGTTCGGTACCACAGATGGCTAATTGCTTACAGGCTATAGCTTTCTCACCTTTGGGGGCATCTGACTTCAGCACAGAGATCAAGTCACTTTGGTTCAGGTTCACGACCTTAAGATCCTGGGCGATAGTCCAGCCTGATGCAGCGGCTATAATGAGAATAACAAACCAAGTGAAATATTGTTTTTTTATTATCATGATTTACCTCGTAGTTTAGGTGTTTTTTTTTCGTAAGATTCGGGCGTTATATTCGCCAGGGCTCCCGTAAAGCCTCGGAACGTAACCGGTTGGCCTGCTCGTCACCGATGAACTCATTCTTCTTCGGGTCATATTTGAGCTTTCGATCAAGGAACAGGGCGATATTGGCAGCATGGCAGGCGATATGCGCCCAGCACGCCGCGTCGGCGTTGGCCCGGGTCAGGGCCCGCGTCTTGACGCAATCGAGGAAGTTACGCACGTGAAAGTCGGCGGGGTAGCCCGGTATCTTGGTTCCTCTGCGGAGCAGCAGCGATTGAGAACTCGCACCGAACTCCGCATCGTCACCCGTCTCGACCCAGCCCGTTTCGCCTTCGAAACGAACGGGACACGAGCCCAGCGGCAGCCATCCATCGTTACGGAGCACAAGTTTAACGCCATTGGCATAGCGGGCGTGCAACTGACCGTTGACCGGCTCGTACTCAACGGGCGCCGTGTCGTCGGCATCGTTGGCCAACTGGCACAGGTCAACGCAGTGGGAGCCCCATTCGAGGCACCCGCCCCCAACCAGACCGCCGCCTTTTTCAAAGTGGAATGCGCTCATAAGTTTGCGGGTGTAGGGCCGCCAGGCAGCCGGCCCGAGGTACATGTCCCAGTCCACCTGTTCTCGGGATGGTTCTGGCTCAGCCGGGAACCAGCCGCTCATCTTGGTTCCGAGGCCGCCTGGGTGAGCGTGGAGTGTATGCAGCGGACCGAGCTTACCGGTCCGGGCCAGTTCGATTGCATAGGCGAAGTTGGGGAGGCTGCGACGTTGTGTGCCGGCCTGGAACACGCGGCCCGTGCGGCGAAAGATATCCGCCAGTAACAGGCTCTGGGCGATATTCTTCGTACAAGGCTTTTCGCAGTAAACGTCTTTGCCTGCCTTAGCTGCCATCGTAGCGGCCGTCGCGTGCCAGTTCGGACCGGTCGCGATCAGCACAGCGTCGATATCATCGCGGGCGAGTAACTCGCGCATGTCGATGTACGTCTTGCAGTCTTTGTTACCGTTGCGGACATCGACCATGTCCTTGGCACGCTTTCGGTTGTCACCACGTACGTCACAGACGGCCACGCACTTCAAATCATGCTCCTGTAGGAAGCATCCCAGCACGTACCGGCCGCGATTCCCGATTCCAATGGCACCCAGTGTTATTCGTTCGCTTGGGGCCACACTGCCATTTTTGCCTAACGCCGTGCCTGGGATTACTTGTGGCACCGCCAGACACACCCCGGCCTGCACTGCGGTTTTGAGAAACCGTCGCCGGTTTAGCCCATTTTTTTCTTTACGCATACTTGACCTCCTATTGAGTAAAATCTACGAACCATAGTCATTATACTTCTCATATGCCCCATTTCTCATATCGGGGCACAGACATCCTTCGCTTCAACACATACCAGTATCAGTTGAGAGTGTTATATCATGCTCGACATCTTTAATCGAGGTTTGCTGTTTATTACCAACATCACCGGCCATACATCAGGTAAGTATAGCTGGAAATCCTATCCTGTGCAAAGAAATTTTCTCGCTACTGATAACATGCCGGCAGGCGGTGAAAGACCACCTCAAAAAGAAACAAAACGCCCGGAACATACAACAAGCCGACAGCTTAAGAGAGTAGCCGGCTCTTTTTTATACCAAAAAGTATTATATGATTGATATATTTATTTCTCAACGTCTATTTAATCCGATGTAACACCATAAATTATCAAAAAGTATTTATATTTTCGCAAAAAATTGGCATTTTTTAGGACTTTATACAGGCAAAATCAACAATTGTGGCGACAAAATTGAGACACAATGTCATCTGAAAACCAGGGTGGTTTTTCAGTTCCTTAAGCAGGTAACTTTTCGAAAAATTTCCGATATTTTACAGCTCATGAAAATGGGGGTATTTCAGGAGTGGAATATCACTCTTCCAAAGTTTCCGCTTGCAGCAGCTTTGCTCACGACTAAGGGGTTTTTCCTATTCAGCTCTATGATTCATAGAGTGCCGTTTGTCGGGCAGTGTTATCAGCTTTAAGCCGAAGTCCTCAAGCCAGAGAAATTCGCCGATATGGCATCTGATATGTATTCGTTGAGTTTGCTATAAACCGCACATTTTGTCACAGTTTTGTCCTTGAAAACCTGACTTATGCAGCATATTTTATTTAGCAGTTATGCACACAGTAAAACAGCTACGAGTTCTTATTCCGGAAATCATATAAACATAGTCAGTTTGATGACACACTGGAGGTACAATATGTACGGTGTGACAAAAGAAGAGATCAAACGCCTCGTATCGGCTATCGATTATTCCGAGGCACTTACAATAACGGCAACACGAAACGATGTCAGGACGGCCTGTGAGATGGCAAAGACATATGGTTTTCGTGCTGTTGTGGCGTTTCCCCAACACCTCGGTATTCTGGTCGATACCTTGAAAGGGACAAATGTACGAGCACAGATTCCTGTTGGTTTTCCTTGTGGTGGAGTGACCACGCATGTCAAGTGCACAGAGGCAGAAGAAGGGTTGAATCGAGGAGCTACGGATCTTGATATGGTAATGAATATTTCAGCTTTTCAGGCTGGGGACTACAAAGGTGTGACAAAAGATATTTCAGAGGTCATGGCTGTGGCCAGGCCATTCAGCGTACCATTTAAGGTGATAATTGAGATCGGGGTGCTGACTGATAAGCAGATTGTTACCGCAGCAAAATTAGTTGCAGACTGCGGAGCCGATTTCGTTAAGACGTGCACGGGATTCGGGCCGGGCCGGGCTACAGTGCATAGTGTCGGCTTGATAAAGGAAGCTGTAGGCGATCGTGTTGGGATAAAAGCCTCAGGAGGAGTAGCTTCCATCGAAGACGGGGTGACTCTCATGCACGCCGGGGCAACAGTAGTTGCTATGCGCCGATATCTTGTTGAACAACTCAGAGAGCTTGAATCGACCGGTTAACAACTCAGCCATAGCCGTTATTTTAGAATGTTGGGCCAATTCTATTGACCGAGAATTCTCTGCAATTGTTGACCTCGGCGGCAGTTTGCCTTCCGTTGCATACGTCGATTATAAACTCGAACATCTCATCAGCCACGGCATCGACCTGAGTGCCTCCGATGATCTTGCCTGCATCGATATCGATAAAGTTGCTCATTCGCTGAAACATTTTCGTATTGGAAGAGATTTTTATCACCGGCGCAACCGGATTGCCGACCGGTGTTCCCGTGCCTGTGGTGAACAATGTAAGATTTGCTCCACCGGCAGCCATTCCAGTGACCGA